>NZ_JBFJMY010000103.1:0-11673 GCF_041633695.1 Hydrogenophaga sp. | reverse complement strand
GAGCTTCAAGCAAGCCTACGAACACGAGCTCGTCGGCGTGATGGATCTTTATGCTGGCCGAGCCGCGGAAATCTTGTGCAACATGGCCCCACCCTCCTTGGGACCACGCCCGGCAAAACACACCGACCAATACAAGGCCATAGAGCGGCAGTGCCTCAGCTTGCTGGTGGGCGCAATGAGTTCCGGCAAGGGCAAGGCCACCCTGCGGACGCTGCACATCAATACATCGATACATGCTGCCATTCGCTGGAACAAAGGACAGAAGTTCAAAGCCAACGACTTCTTCGACATGCAGCACGCAGCCGCGGCGGTCGGATACTGCGATGCCTTCTTCACGGAACGCTCACTTGCCAACGTCCTGACCCGCAGCGACCTGGCTTTGGACAAGCTTTACAGCTGCGCTGTCGTATTCACTCCCGAAGCCGCCGTGCAGTACGTCCAGGCGAAGGTCTGACAAGGAACCGGTCTCTACACGTTGTTACACTGAATCCATAAGGAGCATCACGACTCAACGCGTGCCTTCTCGCGCGACAAGTATGTTGTCGTATTCACCCGCTCTGAAGAGGAGGAATAGTGACGATAAACATCGTAGACGTCGAAGAGGTGCTGCGTCAGCAGCCGCGTCCTCTGACGCTCATGAGCCTGGAAGCCCTGAATCCAGCACGCGAGCCCTACCGGACAATCTTGCTTCAGCCAACGGGCATGGTCGAAGCCAATGATGTCCGGGTTGGCCACGCAGATGCCGCACTGAGTCACGCCTTATGCAGCGGATTTCTTTCCTCCGCGGCACAAAGCCATTCTGACCTCGCAGTAGCACCGGAATATTGCGTCCCGTGGTCCGTCGTACAAGAAATCGTGGCGGGGCACTATCGCCCCCCACAAGGCGCAATCTGGGTGCTTGGATGTGAAAGCATCTCTCCGGCTGATTTCCAGGCGTTGGCTCAACAGTACAACGCGGCTGGTGACTGCGTGTTTCACCATGAACCTCTCGACGCGCGGCAAGCTGCGCAACGGCGTTACGTTGACCCGCTGCTCTACGTCTTCTGGGCCGAAAACCAGGACGGACAACCTGTGCTGGTCCTCCTCACGCAACTCAAGACCGTGGCCTGCCGGGACTACCGGGACGTAGAGCAAACTTCACTGTGCCTCGGCAAGACGGTGTACGCCTTCAATCGCGGCATCGGCCGAATGAGCCTCGTCTCCATTATTTGCTCCGACGCCTTTGACTTCGCTGAGCATATCGAGGCGGTCCATATCAACTGTTTGCTCATTCATATCCAGCTCAACCCGAAGCCAGCACATACCGACTATGCAGCCTACCGCGCCAAGCTATGTTCAGTGGGAACCAACAGCCACGTCGAACTCCTGTGCTTGAACTGGGCCAAGAACATCAAAGAGGTCAAGGACGGCGGCAAGCATGCCGATTGGAACAACGTCGCAGGTTCGGCTTGGTATGCGCCGCCCGCAAAATTCAGCGCTGACGATGGGCTCATAGATTCGCTGCACCGCGGCGGTCTTTACTACTGCTTGCTGGCCCAACGATGGCACTCGTTCTTCCTGAACTACGAAGGCCAGATTATTCAGTTGCAAAAGCAGAAGCTGCTTTTTCCCGGTGAGCAAGCGCTGGCCCCGAAGAATTTCGTTGCGGTGGAAGAGCGTTGGTCTTGGAAAGCAGACAGCAACAGCTGGGAGTCTGGTGCGGTTGCCAACGACGGTTTTGCTGACGCCCTGACGGATTACCACGCGATTGCCGAACACCTGCAGCGGGCCTCGCAGGCCAGCCCACTTGCGGTCGAACGAGCTATCGAGATTCTCATGGGGCCCCGCGGAACCCCAGCATCGTGGTACACCGTCAAAGAGCTCGATGCGGTCCATCTGGACAAGGACGAGGAATCGATACGCCGAGTGACGGTCCATCAAGACGTTGATCTCACTCGGCCAGGATCGTCCTACCGGATGCAAAGATTGCAGCGCGCACACGATGCGATCGGACTCGCCCAAAACGAGGTTCCGTGGCCACCGCCGGTGCAAGACTTGGCGAACGGCTTCAAGTTCTCATGGAAACGCAAGTCCCCGCACCACAATGTCGAACCCAACACTGGCGGGCGTGGGCCTGCATCACTCGCCTACCTTTCGGACCAGGCGAACAATTCAGCTGTTGAAAGTACGCACCAGAAGCTTAGGCAGGCCATCACCACCCATGCGGTCAATGAGGCCTGCGAAGCAGGCAAGAGCGGAGAAGAGTTGAGCGACGCCATCGTACGCGCCCAAGACCGGCTTTGCGTCGTGTTCCGACGGGACAACCGCTTTGGCGCACGCGGCCCCGAAGGCACGAATCTCATTGACACCCCGGCCAGCGCATCCCCGGTGGATTTCTCAGAGGACAGATCATGATCAATGCGCAACGCGTCGAAGCGATGCTCAAGGATCGCTACCCCGATCTTGAAAGCGTTGGGCAGGGTGTATTTCGAGGCGTTGACCGCTTCGGCGCTCGCGACTATGCGATTCGCTACTTCGACCTGAACGATCGGCTCGCAACGACTGCTGATTCGTTGAAAAGCTACCAGGAAGAAGTTCTCTCGCCAACGTATTTCTCCAGCGACGTCGCGACCGATTTGCGCTGGAACCATTACCTGTACTTTGTCACCAGCGATGAAGAAGCCCAGAGGGGCGAATTCAGTCGCCTCAAAGCCAAGGTAGAGGCGGACAGGGAGTACGCCCGCAAGCAGGTTGTACGAGAAGGCGAGATCGCCGGCTTGCTGGCCAACGCACAAGCGCCCGGGCCGCCGACAGCCCTGCCGATCGACCTTGCGACAACATGGTCAAACACCCTCGAACAGCACGGCCTTGCCTTCATTCTGGATAGTGACATCTCCGTTCCGGACGCCGTTCGGCGAATCGTTGCGGGAACGAAGGATGGGGCGTCGCGCCCGATTTCCCCTGTCGCTCTGCTCGCTGCCGAACAGGCCGCTGCAAGCCACTTCATCGAGCGCTTGACCATCAAGGGCTTCCGCACACATCCGGAGGAAAAGGACCACCCGCTAGGTCGAGTGAACTTGATTGTCGGCAGCAATGGCGTCGGCAAAACCTCACTCCTTGAGGCAATTGAATTCGCCTACTGCGGAAGGAATCGGCGATCCTCCACACTGCTCGGCAACACATCGATTACCGCGGATCTTGTCGGAGCCGGGCACAAGCTGTCTTCGACCACTGATGCCACGCGACTTCGAGCGCGCCATTCAAATTGGTATGCCAAGACCGAACTGAAGACGGTCACCATCCAGGATAGTTTCGGAAAATTCAACTTTCTCGACACCGATGCTGCGGTGGATCTCAGCGTATCGGCAAGTTCAGCGCAAATTGGAACAGATGTCACCCGTTTGGTGTTGGGTGCGACGGCAGAGAATCTGGCAGACAGGCTGCGTCGCGTCCTCAAGCAGTTGCAGGATGAGCTGAAGGATCTACGGCGCGACAAGACGAGCAATGAACAGTTGAAACTGGCCGCCCAGACCCGCCTGGATGCCATCAAAGCTGCCCCCAAACTATCCGACAGCCTGTTCCTCGAACTTCTCGCGGCGCTGAAGGGCCAGGGATGGTGTCAGCCCCCAGATGAAAAAGGTCAACTCGAAGCATTGCGAGAGCGTCTGCAGGAGGTGACTTCTGCCATCGCACTGGTCCGCCATTCGTCGATCAACATGCTTCACGCCGAACCCGATTCCGCGCTTCGGCTGCTGACGAACCTGAACGACGAAGCCAGCAAGGCGGAAGCCCTGGATCAGCGGGCAAAAGCCGCCCGGTTGGCACAGGCCAACGCACGTAGAGAGGCGCATGCAGCGGCGGAACTAAGCGCCACTACGGAGGCACTGCTTCCCTATGCCCGCACCAACTTCCCACAACTTGTCAAGCAAGCATCAGAATGTCGGGATCGGGTCCGCGCGCAGACTACGAGGTTGAGCCCGGTCGCCAACCTCGGCGACACGAGTGCCATCCACCAGTTTCTGGAAACGGCTGTTGCCGACGCCATTGACTCCGTCGACACCAAGATCGGGGAGCATCAACGGCGGCGCGACGCGGCGCAAACCTCACTTCAGGCTCTGGAAAAGACACAGAGCACGATGACTGTTCTGAGGCAGCGCCTGCTGGGAACCGCCCAGGACATACTGCAGCGGTCCGCCAATCCCGACCATTGCCCTCTGTGCAGAACAGAGTTCGAGGAAGGTCAGCTGCTTGCGCGGATGATGGCCGATGTCGAGGTGGGTACATCCGAGCAAGCCAGCCTGCTGCAGGCAGACATCTCGTCGGCCAGCGAATCGATGGAGGGTGCCCGGGCCATATTGGCCACGCTGCATCCGTTGCGCGCGTTTGCCGGAGACAGTGCACTGACCCTCACGGTCGCCCAGACGCTTGAACAGATCGCCCAAGAACGAGCTGTATTTGATCGTGATCGACAGGAACTGGAAACGATCCAGGGGCAGGCTCAGCAACTGCAGTCAGATGGGCTGTCCTCCAAAGACCTTGCCAGCAAGTTGCTGGCTGCGGGAATGGCCGAACTGCCCTCACTTGAGGAGTTGCAACGAACCCAGTCGAATCACAAAGAGACGCTGGAAACACTGCAAAGCGCTGAAAAGACCGCCCTACATGAGTCGGACGTCGTGCGGCAGGAATGCGATGCGATGGCCGAACGCCTGTCCATCGAGGCTCTCGGCGACACAGATCAACTCGCAAGATCGGTCAAAGAACTGATCTCAGATGCGGAGGCTGCCCTGGGAGCACGCCA
Organism: Hydrogenophaga sp.; assembly: GCF_041633695.1. Classification (GTDB taxonomy): domain Bacteria; phylum Pseudomonadota; class Gammaproteobacteria; order Burkholderiales; family Burkholderiaceae_C; genus Hydrogenophaga. The sequence continues at coordinate 6,896 of NZ_JBFJMY010000103.1, read as the reverse complement.
AATTCTTAGGTCAATCCTGACGATCAGTACTGAGGCGACTGCGGAAGAAATCGCGCTGAATCTCGCAGCTATCCAGCAATTGCTCGCCCAAGTCGCTACGGCCGTCGCGCAGGAAGGTGCCAACGACAAGGCGCTCAACGACGAGACCAAGAATGTCGAAGGCCTCGTCAAAAAGATTGAAAGCACCGGCACGAAGATCAGGTGCGCAAGCGATGCAGAGCAGGTGCTGGAAACGCTAGCCCAACAGAGTTCCGGGGGCGAGTTGGAAAGCCGGATCCTAACCGAGAACGCAGCAGAGATTGCTCGCACCTTTGCCAGCATCCACATGCCCAACGAGTTTGAAATTCAGGTCGTCCAGGGAACGCTCGTCATCATTCGCAGGAGCACCGGCGCTGAGGTACAGCTCGAACATATGAGCACAGGTCAGCGTGCCGCGTTCGCCCTGTCGCTGTTCCTGGCGATGAACGGCCGCCTCCGGTCAGGCCCCCCAGTGCTGCTGTTCGACGATCCCGTCGCACACATCGACGACATCAACATGCTGTCGTTTCTCGATCATCTTCGCCAGCTTGCCATCGGCGGATCGAGGCAAGTCTTCTTTGCTACAGCAGACACCAAACTTGCAGGGCTCTTCCGTCACAAGTTTCGCTTCCTGGGCAATGACTTCAAGGAGTTGCGACTATCACGGACCTCGTGAGAAGGCCGGCAAAGTTCAACTCGCGCCGACAGCGCAGGCGCACCACGCATGGCACGGCCTTTCTAGCTACGCCGATAAATTGTGGGCGCAAGCTCAGCGCTGCGCCCACAATAATTGCCCTTATGAAGCTCGGTACCAAGTGTCAAGCGAGCGCTCCGCTGCCCCTAGGTGCCTCGCGAGCGCACCTCCATAAGCCTTGAAGGCGAACTCCTGCAGAAGCAACCCACGAAGCTTGCGCATGTCTTCTTCCAAAGTGCGCCGCTGCTGCCAATCAGGACGAAGAATCGGCTGCGCCGAAGTTTTGCTGACATCGTAGATGGCCAACAACTCGGCATCGGACACCTCTTCCTCGGCCGAGGAGGTCGTAAGTAATTCACGCAGCACATCACGCACGGATTCAAGATGTGTCTTGATTCCGGACCGTCGGCGACAAAGATTGATCAGCTTGTTGAGCAGCAATCCTGCTTCCCTGTGAAATGTGATTGCTGGAGTCGCAGGATCGTCGTGCTGCATTCGAGCGCGCGGCGTTGCCTCAGGCTTGGGAATCGGCTGCCCCTCCAGAGGGCTGCTGAAACGGGATGTCGCGGCCGCAGACTCACCTGTCCAACGGTCTGCAGTGCACGGGGGAATCGCTTCGACTGCTGCAGCCAAGGGCCGCACTGGCACGCCACTGAATGCGTGGCTGACGAAGTAGATCTGCGATCCGCCTTGCGGCTGGGGGCTGTACATCCCTTTCCATGCAGGCTTGACGATGACCTGGAGATGGCCGATAGCCCATCTCTCCCGCTCACGCTCCTCGCGCTCGCCGATGGCCATCTCGTACGGCTCGTCGACGAACAGGTAGCGCCGAGTTGCAGGTTCAAACCAGACGCTAGGATGATCGGAGTGCGGCACACAGTTGCGCGATTTGCCCTGCGGATAAACACGACTGAAGCTTGCAGAAGGTCGCAGCCGAGTGGCATCCATAAACTGGAATGCCCGTGCCGCAGCGCATGCGTGTTCACGAGCCTCCATTTGGCCACCGCTGTTGTATTTTCCCTCCAGGTGGTCAAGCGCCATCGGTTGCAAATCGTTCAGAGCGCGGTTATGGCTCAACTGTTGAGCCGTGATCAACGACGTCCAGGGGACCGCAAGCTGAATCGTGAGGGTTTCACGACCCCGTTTGCCAGTCTCCTTATCCTTCCAGTAGAACGTGAGATACAGCGGATACAAGTTCGACCGCGCACCCGTCAACTGCGATGCCGCACCGACATGGGCAGCCAACGTTCGTTGCGCGTGTGCGTAGTTCTGGAAATGCGCAGCCTGGGCCGCATTGTCGAGGGCCTCTGTGTGAGAGGCGCCAGTCGCGTGCTTGATCTTTCGGGCGAGGCTCTTGATGCCGCCGATCGATGAGGGGACAGGGGAAATCATGGACATGACAGTTCTCCATGGTCCACATCGAAAACGTCGCCCGCCACCGTCTCCGCATGGACCTTGAGAAAAGGCATGTCAGGAGTTCGAGAATTGAAGGCAATACTCTCGGAGCTTCGCTGCTGCGGGCGGCGCGCCTATGCCAAAGGCACCGACATATTAACCGGTTTCCCCGGCATGCCCAACGCCGGGCAGCAGGCCTTCACCAGCACGGCATCGTGCTGTTCCCCAGCGCCGTGCCCCGGTTCAGTTGGAAGCTGGTGATCGACCTCAGTGTCGCCAAGGGCCGCTACCGCCAGCATTCGCAGGCCCGGTTCGTCCTCGAAACCCGCCGCCATCCGCCCCTGCCCTAGGCCGGGACTGCAGCGGCCAACGGGTGGAGGACATGATGCCCCCCTCACGTCGGCGGCTTGAATGCGAGGAAGTCTTCCACCGCGTGGAATTCGAGTTGCTTGGGAAGTTTCGAGGGCGTCAGGTAGTCGGTGATGTCCGCGAAAATCTTGTCGTGATCTTGAAGATCATTGTCCGTGTACACGATGACGGGAATACCTCTCTTGCGGAAGTAAGCCTTCAGCTTCGACATCTCACGCTCGAAGTTCGCCCTCGCCTCCTCGTTGATGGTCTTCTGGGTCTTGTCCTTGGTGCCTGTAAGGAGACCATGGGTTGACCACGGAGACAGTTCAAAGCCCACTTTGGACAGTGTGAACGGATCGATGATGGTGAAGTCCAGCCGATGCTCATGCTTGACATCTTTTCCGCCATAGCGCAGTTCGGGTATGAGCAGCGGCACTTCCTGCGGCGCCTCACTCGCTCTGACGAAGTCGCAGTAGCGCTTGGCGATGGCCAGTTCGTGAACTGACCCGGAGTTGCGAACCAGCGTGTTGCGGAAGAACGAGAGGTACTGCTCCACGTCATTGAATTGCATGCGCTCTTCCTCGTCCGGAATGACAAACCCGGTCGCCAAGACGTGTCCGATAGTCCAGTATCTCGGCTTGAAATGCCGAATCTCGCTCTTGTCGTTTTCCCAGGCGTCGTTCTTGAACCGTGGCGTCACCAGGAGCCCATAGGCTGCGTTCTTCTGGCCGATCCAAATCTCGGCTTCCTCGACAGGCGGGCGCTTCTTGGACAGGGCGTCGTACTGCCTGAGAAACGTGCGCGTCAGGAAGAGCCGGAGCCACTTCAGGACCTTCTTATGCTTGCGGACGTGAACATAGGCGTCGTAGTATCGGTTGCCGGCCCTGGCGTAGATGCCCAGGCCCTCCAGCGTGCGAAGAAAGCCCTGGAAATACAGAGCCACGAATTGCTCAGGCGTATCGATCACCTCGTTCTTGATGTCGATGTACTCCGCGTGCTTGCCACCGTAGGTTGCATTGAGCGAATGTTCGTTTTCAAACCCCGTCAATGCAAGGACGTCATCAAGGAGGTCATTGATTTCATCGGTCAACTTGCCGATCTGCTTGTTGCGAAGGGTCTTCGCGGGATCTCGGGTTGCCATAATCGCTGCCTCCTCCTGGCATTGGTCCAGCGACGATTGTCAGCCATGGCTTCACTAACCTTCTATTCGCTGAGATATCCAGTCACGTACCGCTCGGGCCGACCACGATGCTGCACGCGGCCCGATCTTGATCGAATGCGGAAACAGCCCTCGCGCCATCTGGTCATAGAGCGCGGAGCGACAAAGTCCCGTTAGGCGAAGGACTTCGGGCAAGCGCATGAGCCGGTCTTCGTCGCCTGCAGCAGGCGACGGCCCGGCATCATGGCCGCTCAGCAACGACAGGACTTCCCGCAGCAGCTTCTCAGCGCGATCGAGCGCCTCGCCATCGCCGCGCTGCCCATGCCGCCGCCTTTCGCTTGACCGCATCTCTGCCCGCATGCTGCATCCTTTCAGATCGGGCGGCATCGTGCCGCCCGATCCATAGGATGCCGAAGACGTCCAAGGGCCCCAACCCATCCAGGCGCAAAGCAGCGAACGCAGGACAGCCGACCAGCTCTTGTACGACAGATGGCGCGAAACCCTCTGCCGCAGCAAGCGCACCCGGTAGACCAAAAAGATCAATGCTCCCAGCTTCTGGCGTGCTCGACGAGCAGCAGACGAAATGCATCGGCATCAAACCCCGGTTCCCCCTGGACATCGACCAGCACGCATCTGGCCGTCGCCTCGAACACAGGCCGGGACAACATCGATGAGCCCTCCTCCGCGCTGCGCAGCACCCAGGGATCCAGGGGCTCGCACAGCATCAGGCGCGTGAGCGCTTCCATACGCACAGTGGCGGTGTGCGCCTTGTGCGGATCCTTACCGAAGACCTTCACCGCCGCGAAGGTCCTGGTGTGAAATGCGTCCTCACCGTCCCCTTCCGGATCCCGCATCTCGTTCACCTTCTCCGAGTATTTGAGCAGCTCCTCGCCGGTGAATTTCACGGCATTGAAACGCTCCAGCCAATCGGCACTCACTGGCTCGTCCTCGGGCGGCAACTTCATCGCCGCATTGCCGATATCGAGCTGCCCACGCTGCGTGTGAACATCGACCGCCTTCTCGAACCGCAGCACCAGCACGAGGCCCAGGCGTGATCCACCCAGCGGCAGATCTTGCACGAACTGCTTTTCCAGCGTGCCGCAGAGCACCAGCCCATCGTGCCGGGCCTCCTGGTTCAGGGCCTTGAGTTCGGCCGGGGGGTGCTTGTCCCATCGGCGCCGCTGGCCGAACGACACTTGGCACACGTGCTCCAGCCTGCGCAGCAAGTCTTCTCCGCCTTGGTCGCCATCCGCTTCAAGCACCTCGAAACGGCTGAGGAACATGCCGATGTCCTCATGCCGCGGCAGTGGGATGCTGCGTGCCCGTGGATCAAGGCCCAGCAGTTCGTTCTCAGAGGCAACTCCCAGTACACGACGAAGGGGCGTGAACCATGCGACGGGCAGTTCCCCCGCTTCCACATGCTCGCGCCACACATGGGGCTCGGTGCCCAATGCCAGCGCGACGTCCTCATGCGAGAGGCCGTGACGAAGCCGCGCGACTTCCAGCGTCGCGGTGTTCAGCGGCTCGGGCGCAAACCGTGCCTGCGCAGCTTCCTGCTGGCGTTGGCGCCACCATTCAGAAAACGCCTGTTCATTGCGACGACCGAAGGCCTGGTGACGCGCATGCAGCGCATTCCACCCACTGGCAGAAAGCGCCGCCGGCGCCCCTTCGCCGACACGAACAGAGAGCGTCAACCGGCGGCCCTGGGCATCCGATACATCCTCCGGCGCCGTAGTGTCGGGCCACCGCTCGCTGCGATCCTCGATCTCGGCCAGCAGCGCCGCATCAGAAGCCACTACGTCAGGCTGTCCCTCGACCTGCAGCGTCGCCTGGGCGGTCAAATCCTGCGCGGCATCCAGCGCCACGATACCGTCGAGCCAGCCTCCGAGCTCCCCCTCGACCAGTCGGCGCACACGCTCCGCGAGCCGCAGTTGCTGTTCCAGGTCGAACTCCCGCACAGCACCCTTCGCATCCACTGCCACCAGCACGACACGCCACGTCGGATGGGGATCCCCGATGCCTTCGATCAGAACCGCGTTCTCAGATGCCCGAAAGTGCAAGAGCGGCGCATCGCCCAGATCGAACTGCTCGCGCAGCCGGGCACAGACCTGGTCGCAGGCCTTGCCCAGGGCCGGAAACAGCTCACGACGCGCGCTTACCGCCGGCGCATCCAGCACCCAGCTCGCCACCTCCCAACGCGTGGCATCGCCAAGGCCGAGGTAGCCCGGAGAGCCCCGAAGCTGCGCGACAGCGCGCAGTGCATGGGTGTGCTTGATCGAGACGGCCTTGCCGGCCAGAAACTGCCTCAGTTGCCTGGCCGCGAGCTTGTTGTCGGCAGGCAGCAGCGCGCAGATCAGCCGCGCGTCGTCCTGAGCAAGATGATGCTGGCCTTCCGCAAGAAAGGCGATGAGCGAGTTGGCCTGCATTTCAGGCGAACTCGAAGAATGGGAAGAAGAAAGGGACACGCATGCCTCCAAGACCGATCGAGCCGAAACGGACGGTGTGCGTTGTCCCGGCTCCGGTTTGGAAACACGGGTAGAAGTGGACGTCGCTGCCTTTGCCATGCCTCCGGTGAACCGGAAGCGCACACGCTGACACGCGGCAACTTGCGTTACATGGATCGTAACCAAGCAACCGCCAAGCGTCAAACATGCGCCGAAAGCGCACTCGCACTCCTATGGCTGATGGGCAATCGTACGAGCAATCTTGGCGACGCGCAGGGCCTTGAACCCCCGATCCCGCGCTATGAATGCCGCCAGCATGTGCGGCACCAGCGACACCGCATCCACCTGCACCTGATGCACACGCGCATGCACTTCGGCATAGGCATCGAGCTGCGCCTTCAACTCCGCCGACACCGTGATCGTGAGCTTGACCGCATCGGGCTTCGGGATCGGCCCCAGGCTCAGCCGGTTCGCTCCCTTGCTCATCGCGATGCGCCCGTCTGAAAAAACAGCGGCAGGTAGGGCCGCAATACGATGTCTCTGCTCACAAGCAAGCGCATCGGCAACCCCGGCCGCGCGGTCAGCGTCGGCTGGATGTTCATGTTGCGCCGGGTCATCTCCTGTCCGACTTGGTTCACGCTGTCCTGCAGGCCGTCGCGTCCGGCAATTGCCACCCGGTTGCCGTCCTGGCGGTTCTCCGGCGCGGCCAGCTCGGCCCCGATGCCCAGCAGCGTGGTCAGCGCCGCGCCGCCAAATATGCGGTCCCAATGCCAATCGACGCCATCCTCCAGGCCGGCATAGCCGGCCGGGTCGGTGCCCACGAGGTTGTCCAACT
>NZ_JBFJMY010000102.1:0-11819 GCF_041633695.1 Hydrogenophaga sp. | reverse complement strand
CGTGTGCTTCAGTATCTGTTCCACCACCGGGTAGGTTTCGGGGTGCACACCGGTCATGTCCAAGGGGTTGTCGCCGTTGCGGATGCGCAGGAAGCCCGCGCTCTGCTCGAACGACTTGGCGCCCAGGCCGGCCACGTCCATCAACTGCTGGCGGTTGCGGAACGCACCGTGCGCTTCGCGCCAGTGCACCACCGAACGCGCCACCGCTGCACTCAGTCCCGACACGCGCGAGAGCAACGGCACGCTGGCGGTGTTCAGGTCCACCCCGACCGCGTTCACACAATCCTCGACCACCGCTTCGAGGGTACGGGCCAGTTCGCTCTGGTTCACATCGTGCTGGTACTGCCCCACGCCGATCGACTTCGGATCGATCTTGACCAGTTCGGCCAAGGGGTCTTGCAAGCGCCGTGCGATGCTGGCCGCGCCGCGCAGGCTCACGTCCACATCGGGCATTTCCTGGGAGGCGAATTCACTGGCCGAGTACACCGAGGCGCCAGCCTCGCTCACCACCACCTTCTGGATCGCCGTTAGGGCGGAGCCTGACGAAGCGGGTCCGGCCTTCTCGAGCAGCTTGATGAGGTCGGCGGCCAACTTGTCGGTTTCGCGGCTGGCCGTGCCGTTGCCAATGGCGATCAGATTCACCCCGTGGCGGGTACACAGCTGGTGCAAGGTGTGCAGCGAACCCTCCCAATCGCGGCGCGGCTCGTGCGGGAATACCGTGGCCGTGTCGACCAGCTTGCCGGTGGCGTCCACCACCGCCACTTTCACGCCGGTGCGGATGCCCGGGTCCAGACCCAGCACCACGCGGGGACCAGCGGGCGCGGCCAGCAACAGGTCGCGCAAATTGTCGGCAAACACCTTGATCGCCACTTTTTCGGCGTCTTCACGCAAGCGGGCAAACAAATCGCGTTCGCTGGAGAGCGAGAGCTTCACGCGCCAGGTCCAGGCCACGCATTTGCGCAGCAAGTCGTCGGCGGCACGGCCCTGGTGGCTCCAGCCCAGATGGCGTGCGATGCGCCCTTCTGCCAGGCTGGGCTGGCCGGGTTCCGGCGTCTCGGGCAAGACCAGTTTGGCGTCCAGCAGGTCGAGCGCGCGACCGCGAAACACCGCCAGCGCCCGGTGCGAGGGCACGCGCGACACCGGTTCGCTGTAATCGAAATAGTCGCGAAATTTCGCCACATCGGGCTGGTTTTCGTCTTTGCCCGCCAACAGGCTGCTCTTGAACATGCCTTCGGCCCAGAGCCATTCGCGCAGGCTTTGCACCAGCACCGGGTCCACCGCCCAGCGCTCGGAGAGGATGTCGCGCACGCCATCGAGCACGGCCGGCACGGTTGAAAAATCAGCGCCAGGCTTGCCGTCGTCCAGCACTTCGGCGGGGCGCGTGAAGGCGGCGGCCTGCGCAGCCGGATCCAGCGTGGGATCGCCCAACAACATGTCGGCCAAGGGTTCGATGCCGAATTCGCGTGCGATCTGGCCTTTGGTGCGGCGCTTCTGTTTGAACGGCAGGTACAGGTCTTCCAGTTCCTGTTTGGTGGTGGTCGCGGCGATCGCAGCCCGCAAGGCGTCGGTCAGTTTGCCTTGTTCGTCGATGCTTTTGAGCACGCTGCCTCGGCGGTCGTCGAGCTCGCGCAGGTAGTCCAGGCGGTACGCCAGTTCGCGCAATTGGATGTCGTCGAGTCCGCCGGTGGCCTCTTTGCGGTAGCGCGCGATGAAGGGCACCGTGGCCCCGCCGTCCAGCAGCTCGATGGCCGCCCTCACCTGCTTTTCTTCTACCTTAATTTCTGCGGCCAATTGCCGGATGATCTGCTGCATGTACTGCCTATCTGAACGCTCAAAACGGCCCAGTTTGCCATAGTTGGCCAGGCGATTTTCCGTGCTTGCAGACGGTTACCGAACACCGCCCGCGTCAGCGCAAGGTGGCAGCACGGACCCGCAGCGAACTGCTCACGCCGGACAGCACGGCACAAGCGGCGGCCAGGTACATGGCGATGGCTTCGCCCTGGCCATCGTGCGAATTCCACGCGGCATAAATGGCCGCCAGCATCAGCGCGCCCAACGTCTGGCCGGTGAGGCGCGCCGTGCCCAGCATGCCGCTGGCGGCACCGCTGCGGTGCAGTGGAGCCGTGGTGACGATGGTGTGGTTGTTGGGCGACTGGAACAATGCAAAACCAGCGCCACACAGCATCAGGCGCCAGACCAGGTTGGCACTGGAGGGCTGGTCCGGCAACAAACCGAGCAGCAGCAAACCGAGCGCGAACACCGCCATGCCGACACCGCCCAAAGCGCCATCCGGATAACGCCCGATCAGCCGCCCCGCGATGGGTGCGACCAAGACGGTCGCCAGGGGCCAGGCGGTCAGGAGCAGCCCCGCTTCCAGGTGGCTGCGGCCATGGACCTCCAGCAGCAGGAAAGGCAAGGACAGAAATGCCAGCATTTGTGCACAGAACGCCCCCACCGACGCGCCCATGGACAGCGCGAACACCGGTAAACGCAACAAATCAAGCGGAAACAAAGGCGCAGTCAGGCTCCACTGGCGGCGCAGATAGATGGCCCCTATACCAACGCCGCCCGCCAGCAGCGCCCAACCGTTGAGCGAGGCGCCCGCAGCGGCGTCGCCGCGCACACCGAGTTGCTCGGCGCCCAAAAACACCAGGGTGAACATCAACACGTTCAGCAGCACGTCCAGCAGCGAAAAGACCGGCGGCGCATGCGTGCGCATGGGATTCACCGGCAGGGCCCGCCGCCCCATCCACAAGGTCAACAAACCCAGCGGCACATTCAAGGCAAACAACCACGGCCAGGACGCCACCGACAGGATCAGCGCCGCCACCGTCGGACCCGCCATGGCAGAGGTGGCCACCACCATGGAATTGATCGCGATGCCCCGCCCCAAACGGGCACTGGGGTAAATCAGGCGAACCATGGCGGAATTGACGCTCAAAATGCCAGCCGCGCCCAATCCTTGCAGGGCGCGCGCCGCCGTCAGCGTGGTCAGCGACGTTGCGAAGGTGGCCGCCACCGATGCGAGCACAAAGAGCGCCATGCCCACGAGGTAAACGCGCCGGTAGCCCAGGCGCTCACCAAGTGCAGCCAAGGGCAGCAAGGTGACCAGCGAGGCGATCTGGTACGCATTGACGACCCAGATCGCCTGCGATGCGGCCGCGTTCAGTTCCCGGGCAATGCCAGGCAACGCGAGGTTGACGATGCTGCCGTCGAGCACCGCCAGCGTGATGCCCAGCACGATGACCCAGACCGCCTGGCGGCGCTGGGGTTGCGGCAGCCCGTCGGAAACCGCCAACGGTTCGCCCGATTTCAAGCCTGCGCTTTCGGCGCCGCGTGGGTGTGTCCCATGCTACCCAGCGTGATCCAGGCCAGCGCCACGCCAATCAACGCGCCGGTGGCCATGCCGATCACCATGGGCAGCGGTTCGCCGTTGGCAAACAGGCTCACCAGGCCCATGGCGCCCGCGCCAAACAGCATTTGCAGGGTTCCCATCAGGGCAGATGCGGTCCCTGCGATGGCGCCGTGCCGGTCCAGCGCCAGCACCGAGGTGGTGGGAATCACCAGCCCCATGAAGCCGCTGGCGACAAAATACAGGCCCATCAGGACCGCCAGTTGATCACCCCCCAACAAGTAATAGCTCAGCAAGAGCACCATGATCGTGCCCGATGCGCTGGCCGCGAACTTGACCAGCCGCACCAGTCCGAATCGTTGCCCCAGCGGTGCCGTGAACTGCGCAGCGCCAATGAACGCCGCCGCATTGAGCGCAAATGCCAGGCTGTACTGCGTGGGCGAGAGCCCATAGTGGTTGATGAAGACAAAAGGCGAACCGGCCAGAAAGACAAAAAAGCCGGACATGGCACAGCTGCCGATGCCAACCAGCCCCAGATAGTGCGCATCGCGCAGCAACAGCCAGTAGGCCCTCAAGGCACTGCCCAGGCTGCTGTCCACCCGCGCAGCGGCCGAGCGGGTTTCCTTCAACACCCCGTAGACCAAGGCCAGACCGGCCACCGCCGCCAGCGCCACCACCCAGAACACCCCGCGCCAGCCGACCACCGCGATCACGCCGCTGCCGGTGAGCGGCGCCAGAATGGGCGAGACGCTGAACACCAGCATCAGCAAGGACATCAGGCGTGCGGCTTCGGTGCCGGTGTGCAAATCGCGCACCACCGCACGCGGAATCACCATACCGGCCGCCGCGCCCAGGCCCTGCAGAAAGCGCAGCGCCACCAGGGTGTGGATATCAGTGGCCAAGGCACAGCCCACGCTGGCCAGGGTGAACAGCGCCAGGCCAAAGTAGAGCGGCGGCTTGCGCCCCACCATGTCCGACACCGGGCCATAAAACAGCTGGCCGGCGCCCAGCGAGAGAAAGAACACGGTCAGGGTGAGTTGCACCGAGCCGACCTCGGCGCCCAGACTGCGACCGATATCGGGCAGCGCGGGCAGGTACATGTCGATGGCGAACGGGCCGATGGCGGACAACAGACCCAGAATCAGGGCCATTTTGAGATAACGTGTGACAGGCATGGGCAGGATTGTGCCGTCCGGCAAAAAGTCGTGCTGGCGTGGGGGTAGCCATTTGGAAACCACTGATTGCAAGTCGACACGCTGTGTGCTGCATCAGATCCACCCCACCTGCAAGCGGTCTGGTCACACCGCCCGAAGCCGACGCCACAGGCGATCCCGCTACAACGCCCCCCCCGGTGCTTGAAGTGCTCGGCTGTAGTGCTTCTTCAGAGTCTCGGTTTGCCCGATGGGCCGGCCAAGACGGTCAAACACGGCGGCAGACGCCAGCGTCAGCGGGGAAACGGTTCGACATGGGTTTCACCACGACGACCGAAATAGGTGACGTGGCGGCCGGCGATCCAAACCGCGTATCCGATGCAGCCTGCGACACAGCACAGACGCTTGAACTCCGGATATTTCACCAAACCCTGTTGCGACCCATGGATAGCAGCTTGTATGGCGGGTGCATCAAAATGGTCGGCGATGGCGATATCCGGCATGTGCAGCGCGATGTCCAGCGTCTCGCCATCGGGTAAATAAAAGATCGTGCGGCGGGCGCGGTAGTCGGCCAAATAGGACTCGACACCGGCCCGCATCAGTTGGTCCACGACTTGGCCGAAATGCAGGCGACCTTCGGCCGAGCCTTCGGCTGCACCGCGAATGGCCGCCTGGGTGTTGTCGTTCATATTCATCTCCAGCAAGTGAATGGAAGCGCGGTCAAAGCGCCGCTATGCGACGGGAATCTGTGTGAGTTGGTGGTGGGTGACCAGTGCTTGCAAGGTGGCCATGAGTGCACCGCGCTGCTCCTTCCCTAGGTGGCCGAAAAAGTAAGCATCGTTCTGGTCGGCCAAGGCGGACAGCCGGGGGACCAATGCTTGGCCCTTGGGCGTCAGCTCAAGAACCTGTTCACGCAGAGAGTCCTTTGCCAACCACCGTTGGGCCAGTCCTTTCTCCTCCAAACGGGTCACCACTTTCGACGCGGCTCCTTTGGTCATCCCGAGCCGGCGAATCAATTCGGCGTGCGTGGTCTGCGACTGATCAAACACCACGCGCAAGGCAACCCACTCTGTCACCGAAATGCCTTCCGCTTCCAATAGCTGCTGAAAGCGCAGGGACACATGGTTGGAGACAAACCGGAGCCAATAGCCCAGGTGGGATTCCAACTGGCTGGCTTTGGGTTCTTCAGCGAAGTTCATAGGGTTTCTCAAAAAGGCTTGCGGATCATTTTAGTTTCCATGGAAACCAGGTGTCAACAAAGCCGTGAAACCCCGACCACAAACGGGTGACCACATGAGCCACCCATGCTCTCTGCCGGGGCCCCCAAGACACCCCCATGGACCTGCGCATCTGTCCGCAACACCGGCAAGCGCCCGTTGCCGGTCTTGCTGGCGCGTTCGGCGGCCACCGCGACCGCTGCGGTTCTGGCCGCGATCGTGGTGACCATGGCAGCCATCTACCGGGCCCGCTTCCCTTCGCCGTGCGTCTGCCACACAGACGCGTAGAACCCGTTCGGGCTATGTCTTCAACGGTCCTCGGGCCGCGCGCTCAGAGATCGTCAAACAAAGACGCCATGCCCATCGGCTGCGCGCCCTCGATGGCGAGCATGCGCAGCTTGGTGGCAGCACCCCCCTGGGCCGAAAAGCCGCCCGGCCGGTTGCCGGCGGCCAGCACACGGTGGCAGGGCACCACGGGCGCAAACGGGTTGTGGCCCATTGCCTGGCCTACAGCCCGGGCCAGGCCCTTGTCGCCCAAGGCCTGGGCCAACTCGCCGTAGGTCCGGGTCTGCCCGGGTTCGATGGCGCGGGCCAGCGCATAGACCTGGCGTTGGAACGGGGTGAGCCGGTCCATGTCTAGCACGACCTCGCGCAAATGCCGTGGTTCACCTGCCAACAAGCCTTGTATGCCGGCCATCGCCTGGCTCACCGCAGGGGGTGGCGGCACCCCTTCGGGTCCTACTGCAGGCAGCGATTTCAGCAAGCGCCGCCGGGTCGAAGCTGCGTCCACCTCGGGCAATTGCACCGCCAGCACACCGCGTGGCCCCCAGGCGATGCCGCAGACACCGATGGTGGTGTCGAACAAGGCGTGCCCCACCTCGTCGGCGGCGGTGCGCAGTGGCATAGTCCCGACTCAGGTGCCGCGCAGCGCTGCGCGCAAACCCACGCCGATCTCGGGCCGCTCGGCGAAGGGGTCGCTGGGATTGGTGGCCGACACGATGGCCTGCATGCGCTGCTCCACGTTGCCCAGCGCGCGCGGGTGGCTGAAGATGTAGAACTGGTCCGCGCTGATGGCGTCAAACACCTTTTGCGCCACTTCGGCCGCCGTGACCTTGCCCGAGTTCACCGCCTTGTCGGTCATGGCCTGGCCAATCAGCTGACTGGCAGTGGGCTTTTCCTGGGCCATGTCACCGGGCCGGTTGCGGTGGCTTTGGCTGATGCCCGTGGCAACAAAGTACGGGCACAGCACGCTGGCGCTGAGCTGCTCGCTCACCAGCTTCAGATCCTGGTACAGGGTCTCGGTCAGGCTCACCACCGCGTGCTTGCTCACGTTGTACACGCCCATATTGGGCGGGTTGAGCAAGCCCGCCATGCTGGCGGTGTTGACGATGTGGCCCCGCCACGCCGGGTCGGCCTTGGCTGCGGCCAGCATCATGGGCGTGAACAGGCGCACGCCGTGGATCACGCCCCAGACGTTGACGCCCAGCACCCATTCCCAATCCTTGACCGAGTTCTCCCAGATCAGACCACCCGAGCCCACGCCGGCGTTGTTGAACACGAAGTGGGGGGCGCCAAAGCGCTGCTGCACATCCACCGCGATGGCTTCCATCTGCTCGGCGCTGGACACGTCCACCTTGCGCGACAGCACCGCGGCACCAGCGGCCTCCATTTCGGCCGTGGCACGGTCCAGAGCGTCCTGCTGCACGTCCAGCAGCACGAGGTTCATGCCCAGGCGGGCGCCGATGCGGGCGCATTCCAGGCCAAAGCCCGATCCGGCTCCGGTGAGTACGGCAGTCTTGCCTTTGAAATCTTGAATCATGTGGTCTCCTTTTGATCGATGGATGTGAAGTGAGTGGGATCAGGCGCGGACCATCTCGATGTGGTCGATGCCGTCTTCCACATAGGGTTTGTTGTCCGACACGAAACCGTGTTGTTGGTAGAAAGATGCCAGGTGCGCCTGGGCACCGATGCGAATGGCCTGCACGCCCCACCGGCGGTGCAACTCGGCGATCGATTCGCGCATCAGCGTGTGCCCAAGACCTGTGCCACGTGCAAGGGGTGAAATCACCACACGACCGATGCTGGCCTCATGGAACGCAGTGCCTGCGGGACTCAAGCGGGTGTAAGCAAGCAAGCGGGTATGGCCTTGTTCATCGGTGGTTTCGCCCATCCAGTGAATCGCCTGCTCGTCCAGGCCATCGAGGTCTTGAAAGGCGCAAGCCTGCTCCACCACAAACACCTGGGCGCGCAAGCGCAACAGGCGGTACAGCTCGGCCACGCTCAGCGCTTCAAACGCCAGGCCACGCCAGCGCAAACCCGCCAAGGACACAGCGGTTTTCACGCCTTCACTTCCCTCAGCACAAAGCCGATGCGGGGGAAATGCACATGCACGCGCCCCACCCGCTCGTCTTGCCGCTCCAGGGTGTAGCGGGTGCGGGTGGCCGCGCGCAGAATGCCGGCGGTCGGCTCCTGGCCAAAGGTTTCGGCCGACACGGTCACGCTCGCACCCAGGGCAATGCCGTGTTCGTCCTGGAAGGTCTCGTCGGTCAGCGACGCAGGTTCGCTCGCCGCCGCTTGGGCAATTGCATCGGTAGCGGTGGATTTTTCCATCTGACCATGACCCAGGGCGTGCATGCGGTCCATCCAATCCAGCACGCCAGGGGTCGCGTCCAGCACACCGGCCATGGCCGGGTTCACCACCCGGCTGAACCACAGTGGGTGGTAGGCGGCGAAGTCGGCCACACAAGGCGCATCGCCCAACAAGAACGGGTGCTCGTCCAGCATATTGGCCAGGCGCCGCAGGTAGCTGCGGTAGGCGGCGGCGGCGTCGCCAGGGCGCAGGCTGGTCATGCCGGCGCGCATGGCACCCCGGTCGGCGGCAAAGGCCTGGGCGGCTTCGGGCGGTTGGCCGGCGAACATGGCGGCAGCGCCTTTGGGGCTGAGGTTGTAGCCCATGGCGGCCCAGAACAAGCTGTTGTCGGCCCATTGGGCGAGCACGCGGGCAACGCCTTTGTTGTGCTCGGGGTAGAGCGTGGGTGTGGCTTGCCGGTGTTCGAGCACGTCGCAGATCAGCGCGGTGTCGCAATAGATGTCGGCGCCGATCTGCAGCACGGGTGTGCGGCGGTAGCCGCCGGTCAAAGGCAGCAGGTCGGGCTTGGGCATGATGCGCGGGATCACCACGCTCTTCCAGCCCAGTTGTTTGTAGCCCAGGATCAGGCGCACCTTCTCTGAAAAAGGCGAGCTGGGGTAGTGGTGCAGGATGAGGTCAGACATGGTTCAGCAATCTCCGTTCACGTTGTGGTTCGTTCGTCCTGAGCTGGTCGAGGGACAGGCTCAGCCCGCAGGGCGTTTGTGCTCCGATCATCCCGAGCCCGCCGCAGGACGCGGCATCGCACGCTCGATGATGGTGTCGAAATCGGTGCCAGCGCCGAGCGAGCCAAAGCTGTGGCCCCATTGCCCACCCAGGCGCGAATCGCAAAAGGCTGAAAACACAGCGCCCGGCGCGGTTTGCGCCAGCAGCGCGGCCTGCACCGCCAGCGCCACATCTTGTGCCAGGCGCCGGGCCTCGATTTCGGTGGCCATGTCTTGCACCTGCAGAGGCAAGCGTTCGGCCAAGTGGTCCAGCGCCGGGTGCATGCCACGCGCCGGTGCCAGTTCGTGCGCCAACGCCTCGGCCGCATCGGCCTTGCGCAGGGCGCGCAGCAGATCCAGCGCCATGATGTTGCCCGCGCCTTCCCATATGGAGTTGAGCGGCATTTCGCGGTAGATGCGCGCCAGCACACCTTCACCGCCCTCTTCCACATAGCCGTTGCCGCCCAGGCATTCCATGGCCTCCTGGGCGAAATGGCTGCCACGCTTGCAGATCCAGAATTTGGCCACCGGGGTGAGCAAGCGGCTCATGAACTGTTCGTGGGCATCGTCGCGGCGGTCAAAGCTGCGCGCCAGGCGCAGGGCCAGTGCCGTGGCCGCTTCGGATTCGAGCGCCAGATCGGCCAACACGTTGCGCATCAGCGGCTGTTCGATCAAGGTCTTGCCAAAGGCTTGGCGCTGGCTGGCGTGGTTCAAGGCAAGAGACAAGGCCTGGCGCATCAAGCCGCTGGTGCCCAGGGCGCAATCGAGCCGGGTCATGCTGCCCATGGCCAGGATTTGCGGCACACCACGGCCCTCTTCGCCCACCAGCCAGGCGGTGGTGCCCGCAAACTCCACCTCGCTGCTGGCGTTGGCCTTGTTGCCCAGCTTGTCTTTGAGGCGCTGGATGGCCAGCGGGTTGAGCGAGCCGTCCGGCAGCACGCGCGGCAGAAACAGGCAGCTGAGACCCGAAGCGGTCTGCGCCAGGATCAGAAAGGCGTCGCACATGGGCGCGGAAAAAAACCATTTGTGCCCGGTGACGCGGTAGCGCTGGCCCCAATCGTCTTGACCCACAGGCTCGGCGCGTGTGGTATTGGCCCGCACGTCCGAGCCACCCTGCTTTTCCGTCATGCCCATGCCCATGGTCAGGCCGGTTTTTTCACGCCAGCGCTTCAGCACCGGGTCGTGGCACCGGCTGGTGAGCCCGGCTGACCAGTCGGCGTAAATCGCCGCATTGCCCTGGAGCGCAGGTGTGACCGCGTAGGTCATGGAAATCGGACACAGGATGGAGGGTTCCAGCTCGGTAAACAGCATGAACCCGGCGGCACGCTTCACATGCGCGTGGCCACTCGCTTGCTCGGTCGGGGCATACGGCGTGCCGTGCAAGCCTGCGCCCGTCGCCGCCGCCATCAGCGCGTGGTAGCTCGGGTGGAACTCCACCTGGTCGATGCGGTGGCCGAAACGGTCGTGGCTCTTGAGCTGTGGCGTACACACATTGGCCAACCGCGCATGGGTCTGCATCTCGGCACTGCCCACGCGCTCACCCAGCGCATGCAACGGCGCGGTATCCAACGACGGCGCATTGAACGCCAGCGCCGCCTGCAAGGCCTGGTTGCCCGCGAACAGGTTGACGTCCACCAGCGGTCCGGGCTGGTTGAAGACTTCGTGCGTGGTACTCATATGGCCTCCAGGTGGACGGTCAGCGGTGACTCTGCAGTAGCGAGTAAGAAGCCCAAGCCGGGCCACCGAGGAACCGACTCTGCCGAGCCGCTGGCGCCCCTAGAGGGGTCCGGGGTGGACGTCAAGCTCTGCGGCGCAGAGGGTCAGAGCTTCACCAGTTGCTTGCCGAAGTTCTTGCCCTTGAGCAGACCCATGAAAGCCTCGGGTGCGGCGGACAGGCCTTCGGCCACGGTCTCGCGCGGGCGCAGCTTGCCCTGGGCGACCAGGGTGCCGAGTTCGGTCAGCGCTTCGGGCCAGACTTCCATGTGTTCGCTGACGATGAAACCCTCGACCTTCAAGCGGTTCACCAGGATCAGCGCCGGGTTGGTCAGCGGCAGCGGCTGGCCGTCATAGCCGGCGATCATGCCGCAGACCGCGATGCGGCCAAAGGCGTTCATGCGCAGCAAAATGGCGTCCAGGATCATGCCGCCCACGTTTTCAAAATAGCCGTCGATGCCGTTCGGGCAGTGCTCTTTGAGCGCCTTGGCCAGCGAGTACATGTCCTTGTGCAGCTTGTAGTCGATGCAGGCGTCAAAGCCCAGTTCGTCCACCGCGTAAGTGCACTTGTCCGGGCCACCGGCAATGCCTACGACGCGGCAGCCACGGGCCTTGGCCAGCGCACCGAAGGCGCTGCCCACGGCGCCGGTAGCGGCGCTGATGACCACGGTTTCACCGACCTTGGGGTTGATGATCTTGACCAAGCCGTACCAGGCGGTCACGCCCGGCATGCCGACCGCACCAAGGTAGTAGGACAGCGGCACGTGCGTGGTGTCGACTTTGCGCAAGGCGCCGGGCTGGGTCGCGTCGACCACGCTGAATTGCTGCCAGCCGCCCATGCCCACGACCTGATCACCGGCCTGGAATTTGGGGTGCTGGCTTTCGACCACTTCACCGACGGTGCCACCGATCATGACTTCGCCCAGCGCCTGCGAGGCGGCGTAGCTTTTGCTGTCGTTCATGCGGCCGCGCATATAGGGGTCCAGGCTCAGGTAGTGGTGGCGCACCAGCACCTGGCCATCGGCCAGGGCCGGT
>NZ_JBFJMY010000101.1:0-11905 GCF_041633695.1 Hydrogenophaga sp. | reverse complement strand
CGGGGTGGTGGAAAACGTGTGTGCGCACCGTGGCATGCAGTTCTGCCGCGAACGCCATGGCAACAAGAAAGAATTTGTCTGCCCCTACCACCAGTGGAGCTACACGCTGCAAGGCGATCTGCAGGGCGTGCCGTTTCGGCGTGGCGTCAAACAAGACGGCAAGGTCAACGGTGGCATGCCCGCCGACTTCAAGACCGCCGACCATGGCCTGAACCGGCTCAAGGTCGCGACGCGCGGCGGTGTGGTGTTCGCCAGCTTCGACCACGGCATCGAATCGCTGGAAGACTTCATGGGGCCGGTCATCCTGGGCTATTTCGACCGCCTGTTCAACGGTCGCCAGCTGCGCATACTGGGCTACAACCGCCAGCGCATTCCGGGCAACTGGAAGCTGATGCAAGAGAACATCAAAGACCCGTACCACCCCGGTTTGCTGCACACCTGGTTCGTCACCTTCGGGCTTTGGCGTGCCGACAACAAGAGCGAGCTGAAGATGGACGCCCGACACCGCCACGCGGCCATGATCTCCACGCGCGGGCAGTCCGGCAAGGCGGACCAGGTGACGCAAGTGTCCAGCTTCAAGGAAAGCATGGCGCTGAACGATCCGCGCTTTCTCGACATCGTGCCCGAGTCCTGGTGGGCGGGCCCGACGCCGCCGGGCAGCCCCAAGGCGTCGGACGCCCCCTCGGGGGGCAGCGAAATGCGCGAAGCGCCGAGTGAGGGAGCACCGGTCCCCACCGCCGTGATGATGACGCTGTTCCCCAGCGTCATCCTGCAGCAACAGGTCAACAGCGTGTCCACGCGCCACATCCAGCCCGACGGCCACGGCTCGTTCGACTTTGTCTGGACGCACTTCGGTTTTGACGACGACAGCGACGAGATGACGCAGCGGCGCCTGCGCCAGGCCAACCTCTTCGGCCCGGCCGGCTTCGTGTCCGCCGACGATGGCGAAGTGATCGAGTTCTCGCAACAGGGCTTTGAGCAAAAACCCTTCCACCGCACCCTGGCCGAGTTGGACGGGCGCGAGGTGGAAGACACCGACCACATGGTCACCGAAACGCTGATACGCGGCATGTACCGCTACTGGCGCGAAGTGATGGAGGCCTGAACATGGAACACCCGATCCGATTCGAAGACTATCTGCAGGTCGCACAACTCCACGCCGACTACGCCCAGGCGGTCGATTCCGGCAACTGGGACTTGTGGCCCGAGTTCTTCACCGAAGACTGCATCTACAAGCTGATCCCGCGCGAAAACCACGAGCGCGGGTTCCCGCTGGCCACCTTGTTTTTCGAGAGCAAGGGCATGCTGAAAGACCGCGCCTACGGCATCCAGGAAACCTTGTTCCACGACCCGTACTACCAGCGCCACGTGGTGGGTGCACCGCTGTTCCACAAGGTGGGGCAAGACCGCTTTGAGTGCGAAGCCAACTACGCGGTCTTTCGCACCAAGCTGTCGCAAGAGTCGACGGTGTTCAATGTCGGTCGCTACATCGACGTCATCGTGCGCACCCCCCAAGGTCTCAAGTTCGCGTCGCGCTACTGCGTCTACGACAGCGAAATGATCCCCAACTCCATCATCTACCCGATCTGAACCATGAGCGACTTGCATTGGACCGACGCCACAGACGCGTCCAGCGTGCCCGAAGACGATGTCATCGGCCTGCAACTGGCGGGGCACGACATTGCCCTGTACAAAGTCGAAGGCGACATCTTCGCCACCGACAACATCTGCACCCATGGCCATGCCCGGCTGTGCGACGGCTTTCTGGAGGGCCATGAAATCGAATGCCCCATGCACCAGGGCCGGTTCGACGTGCGGGATGGCCGAGCCACCTGCGCGCCCGTTACCGAAGATCTGCGCCGCTACCCGGTGCGCATTGAAAACGGGCGGGTGTTTCTACAGTTGGGCAGCTGACGGATCGTTTGCTGGCGACTTGGGTCGAGAACGCCCAACGCGCCATGTTCAGGCGTACGCCACCCAACCTCGAAACGCCAAGCCCGCATAGAACAACTGCGTCCCCGCAAAGCCCGCGGCCTTGAGCATGGCTTCCTCGTCATCGGGGCCCAGCAGCTGCAGCCTTGCGCTGATCGCCGATGCCGCGTTGCGCACACCGTCGGGATCGGCGCCCGAGGCGATGGCGAAGGCCACGTAACGCGAGAGCCACAAGGCCTGTTCTCCCGGCGCTTGCGGAAAGCTCATGTGTGCCATGACGAACGGCGCACCGGGCTTCAAGCGGCGCCGAATGTCCTCCAGCGTGCGCCGGCGTTCGTCGATGGCGACGAAGTGCATGGTCAACAGACAAGTCGCCGCATCGAACGGCCCCGCCGGTGCCGTGTCGACGTAGCCATGGTGAAGCTGAACGCGCGCCATGTGCGGTGCCAGCGCGGCCTCGGCCAGTTCCAGCATCGGTTTGGACGGATCGACACCGACAAAATGCCACGGCGGGTACATCTCTGCGAAGACCTTCAATTCGACGCCACCGCCCGCACCGATGACGAGCACACGGGCTTGTTCCGGTGCCCGCTCCGCGACGAGCAAGGCGACCATTTTTTGCAGGTCGGCCCACCCCGGGACCAGGCGCCGGGCCTTGTCGGCATAGGCGGAAACCGCCATCGGATCGTTGAAATGGGCGGATGGATCGATGGGTGGGTTGGGCATATGAGCTGTGTGGGAACGCTATGGCGTCGAGCAATTCCAGAGAGCCGCCGACACGGTAGCCGTCAAAATTTCTGGGCGCTGGTATTCTTTCCGCTGCTTCAAAATCACGTCAAGTTTATGGACTTTATTCAACCCCCTCCGCAGCGCTGGCAGTCCGCCATCATCGATCTGGATGGCACCATGGTCGATACCCTGGGCGATTTCGACGTGGCGCTCAACCGCATGCTCACCGAATTGGGCCGCCCTGCGCTGGAGCGCACAACCATTGAACACATGGTGGGCAAAGGCTCCGAGCATTTGATCCATTCGGCGTTGGTGCACGGCGGA
This sequence comes from Hydrogenophaga sp., assembly GCF_041633695.1. Classification (GTDB taxonomy): domain Bacteria; phylum Pseudomonadota; class Gammaproteobacteria; order Burkholderiales; family Burkholderiaceae_C; genus Hydrogenophaga. Next base: position 8,920 of record NZ_JBFJMY010000101.1, on the reverse strand, counting down.
CTGGGGGCTGAGCAGGCCAGCGCCCAGCTGCCCATGGCCTACGAGCACTACCAGCGCCACTACCTGAGCATCAACGGTGCGCACAGCGCGGTCTACCCCGGCGTGCTGGAAGGTCTGGCCGGTCTGCGCGCCCGGGGCTTGCGCCTGGCCTGTCTCACCAACAAGCCACTGGCTTTTGCCCGCCCCTTGTTGCAAGCCAAAGGGCTGGACGGGTTTTTTGAGTGTGTGTTTGGTGGCGACAGCTTTGAGCGCAAAAAGCCCGATCCGCTGCCGCTGCTCAAAACCTGTGAAGCGCTGGGCTCCGCACCGGCTCAGACGCTGATGGTGGGCGATTCACAGAACGACGGTTTGGCGGCGCGGGCGGCGGGTTGCCCGGTGGCGCTGGTGACCTATGGCTACAACCATGGCGAGCCGATCGAAGGCGCACCGCACGACCGTTTGCTGGATTCATTGGCCGACCTGCTGCTGCCCGACGCGGGCAGTGGCTTGGCGCATTGAACCGTCAGGGCTTGCCGAGCAAGGCTTCCTTGAGTTTCCAGTCGGCGGGTTTGGGGCCCAGCCAGATGCGCATGAGCGCGTTGAAGAATTCGGGCTCCTTGAACGGCTCGCCTTCCACTTTGCCCTTGACGGTGAGCACCGTGCCCGTGCCTGGAATCCAGTCGAGGATGAAGTTGTCGCCCTCTTTGAGCTTTTTGTGGTCGGTGAAGACCTGGCTCATGCGCAACACGCCCGGCACCAGCTTGGAGAAGGCGGAGCGGTCCATGTTGTCTTCCATGCCGCGTGAAAAGAGCTTGCCCAGTTCGGCCGAATCGATGTCGCGCAGCATGGTGATGGTCATGCGCTTGGGGCCGGTGGCGGCCAGCACTTCGTCGGTGGTGCCCGCTTTTTCGCCCAGGTAGAGGCCGGCGGCGTAGACCTTGAACACGGCCTTGTAGCGCACGCCCGCACCGTTGAGGCTCAGCGCTTTCCCCGCCACCGTGACCTTGTCTTCCAGGACCACGCCCGCCGTTTCAAACGGGGCCGCCTGCACGGCGGCTGTGGCCCATGCGACGGCGCACAGGACGAGGGCGCGGCGGGAGAGAAGACGCAGTAGGTTCATGGTGTGGTGCAGGTGTGGTGAAGCGAGGGCCGCGTACCAAGGTCGCGACACAACAAATAGAACGACCGTTCTATTTGTTCGGGGATTCTCCCGTGGCTTCCGGTGCGCCGCAAGAAGGGTTTCTCCGTAGGTAAGCCGCAGCCGACCAGCGGTTTGCGCGGACGCAAAGACTTGGCGAAGTGGTGCGCGGGCTTTGCTACACTTTGCACACCATGTTCCCAGCACGCACCCGTTTCACCCATGTTCTACCGAGCCGCTCTGGCCGGGGAGCCTGGCCCTGGCGTCGCCCAGCGTAAACGTGCACACCTCCGGGGTGCGCGGAAGGTGGACCGGTCAACCCAGCTCCTTCTTCTGCCATCCCGCTCCCCGCCCGGTGGCCTGCCCGACCGGGAACCCCAGAAGTACGGTGTCAACCGCGATCAAGCCCGGTTGAGCCGATGGAGAGTCTGAACATGATCACCGAACTGGAATTCAAAAGCCTGGCCAGCCATGGCTACAACCGCATCCCCTTGATGGTCGAGGCCTTTGCCGACCTGGAAACCCCGCTGTCGCTCTATCTCAAGCTGGCGCATGGCCGGGGCGATGGCAAGTACAGCTTCTTGCTCGAATCGGTGGTGGGTGGTGAGCGTTTTGGCCGCTACAGCTTCATCGGTTTGCCGGCGCGCACCTTGTTGCGGGCCACGGGTTTTGGGGCCGCTGCGCAGACCGAGGTGGTCACCGACGGCGTGGTGGTGGAAACGGCACGCGGCAATCCGCTGGATTTCATCACCGAATACCAAAAGCGCTTCAAGGTGGCGCTGCGGCCAGGGTTGCCGCGCTTCTGTGGCGGGCTGGCGGGCTACTTTGGTTACGACGCGGTGCGCCACATCGAGAAGAAGCTGGAAAACACCTGCCCGCCCGACACCCTGGGTTGCCCCGACATCTTGTTGCTGCAGTGCGAAGAGCTGGCGGTGATCGACAACCTGTCCGGCAAGCTCTACCTGATCGTGTACGCCAACCCGGCGCTGCCCGAGGCCTATGCCCATACCAAGAAGCGCCTGCGCGAACTCAAAGAGGCGCTGAAGTATTCGGTGAGCGCACCGGTGGTCAAGCCCAGCCAGAGCTATCCGGCCGAGCGCGATTTCGCCAAGGCCGACTATCTCAAAGCGGTGGAGCGCGCCAAGGAGATGATCGCCAATGGCGATTTCATGCAGGTGCAGGTGGGCCAGCGCATCAAGAAGCGGTATACCGAGTCGCCGCTCAGCCTGTACCGGGCGCTGCGTTCGCTCAACCCATCGCCCTACATGTATTACTACCATTTCGGCGATTTCCACGTGGTGGGGGCTTCGCCCGAGATTCTGGTGCGCCAGGAGGCGGTGGAGCGAAGCATGAGCGACGCCGGGTCGCCCCAAGGCGCCCAAGCTCCCTTGGGGGGCAGCGAAGCACGCGAAGCGGGGAGCGCTCGGTTCGCGCAGAAAGTCATCATCCGACCGCTGGCCGGTACCCGGCCCCGGGGCGCCACGCCCGAGAAAGACAAGGCCACCGAGGTGGAGCTGATCAACGACCCCAAGGAGCGGGCCGAACACGTGATGCTGATCGACTTGGCGCGCAACGACATTGGCCGCATCGCCCAGACCGGCAGCGTGAAAGTGACCGAGGCGTTTGCGGTCGAACGCTACAGCCACGTGATGCACATCGTGAGCAATGTCGAAGGCATCTTGATCGACGCCCCCGATGGCCAGCCGCTGAGCAACATGGACGTGTTGAAGGCGACTTTTCCCGCCGGTACGCTCACAGGTGCGCCCAAAGTGCACGCCATGGAACTGATCGACCAGTTCGAGCCCACCAAGCGCGGCATCTACGGTGGCGCTTGTGGTTACCTGAGTTTTGCCGGCGACATGGATGTGGCGATTGCCATCCGCACCGGCATCATCAAGGACCAGATGCTGTACGTGCAGGCGGCGGCCGGTGTGGTGGCCGACTCGGTGCCCGAAATGGAATGGCGCGAAACCGAGCACAAGGCGCGGGCCTTGTTGCGCGCGGCCGAGCTGGTCGAAGAGGGGCTGGAATGAACCCGCACGCTGTTGAACATTGCGACACCATGGACGATGTGCGACGCCACATCGATGCGCTGGACGCCCGCATCGTGCCGCTGCTGGTCGAGCGCGGTGGCTACGTGGCCCAGGCCGCGCGCATCAAGCCGCACCAAGACCAGGTGTACGACCAGCCGCGCATCGATTTCATCGTCGAGCGGGTGAAGTCCCTGGCGCGCGATTTGCAGGGTTCCGAGGCGGTCGTCGAAGCGACCTACCGGGCCATGATCGACGCCTTTATCGCATACGAGCACGGCGAGTTTGCGCGCCTGCGCCGGGAGGACTGAGCCATGAAGCTCGTGATGATCGACAACTACGATTCCTTCACCTACAACATCGTCCAGTACCTGGGCGAGCTGGGTGCCGAGGTGACGGTGTTCCGCAACGACGAGACCAGCGTCGAGGCGCTCGACGCCTTGTTCCAGGCCGGGGGCATGGACCGCCTGGTGGTCTCCCCCGGGCCGTGTTCACCGGCCGAAGCGGGCATTTCGGTGGCGGCCATTGAGCACTTCGCGGGCAAGCTGCCGGTGTTGGGGGTCTGCCTGGGCCACCAGAGCATTGGCGCGGCCTTCGGTGGAAAAATCGTGCGCTCGCAAGAGCTGATGCATGGCAAGACCAGCGTCATCTCCACCACGCAGCAAGGCGTGTTTGCCGATCTGCCGCAACAGTTCACGGTCAACCGCTACCACTCGCTGGCCATCGAACGGGCCAGTTGCCCGGACTGCCTGGAGATCACGGCCTGGACCGACGATGGTGAAATCATGGGCGTGAAGCACAAGACGCTGGCGGTGGAGGGCGTGCAGTTCCATCCCGAGAGCATCCTCACCGAACACGGCCACGCCATGTTGAAGAACTTTTTGGAGCAGGCATGACGCAGCCCCTGCCGCGATGCTCTTGGATGTGGGTATTTCCTGATGGAAGGGTTTTCTGATGTTGGTTGATCTTCGCAGCGACACCGTGACCCAGCCCACCGAGGCCATGCGCGCGGCCATGATGGCCGCCCCGCTGGGCGACGACGTGTTTGGCGATGACCCCACGGTCAACGCCTTGCAGGAGCGCATCGCCGCGATGACCGGCAAAGAGGCCGCGCTCTTCATGCCCTCGGGCACGCAGAGCAACCTCTGCGGCATCCTGGCGCATTGCCAGCGTGGCGACGAATACATCGTGGGCCAAAACGCGCACACCTACCGCTACGAAGGGGGCGGTGCTGCGGTGTTCGGCAGCGTGCAGCCGCAACCCCTGACACAAGACGCCACAGGCCGCATGTCCTTGAGCGACATCGCCGCCGCGATCAAACCGGACGACCCGCACTTTGCGCGTACCCGCTTGTTGTGCCTGGAAAACACCTGGAATGGCAACGCCATGCCCGATGCCTACCTGCGCGAAGCCACGCAGCTCGCGCGCGAACACGGCCTGGCGACGCACCTGGACGGCGCCCGTGTATTCAACGCGGCGGTGGCCTCGCTTGCGCCCGGACAAAATGCCGAGGCGCGTGTGCGCGACATTGCCGACCACTTCGACAGCCTGTCGGTGTGCTTCAGCAAAGGCCTGGGCGCACCCGTCGGATCGGCGCTGTGCGGTTCTCGCGAGCTGATGGAGCGTGCGCGCCGCCTGCGGAAAATGGCCGGTGGCGGTTTGCGCCAGTCCGGCCTGCTGGCAGCGGCCGCTTTGCACGCGCTCGATCACCATGTCGACCGCCTGGCCGACGACCACGCGCTGGCACAGCGCCTCGCCCAAGGCCTGGTGGGTATCGACGGGCTGGCGGTGCGCTCGGCGCAGACCAATATCGTGTTTGTGGACGTGGACCACGGTCGCGGCCCGGCCTTGCTGAGCCACCTGGAGCAGCTAGGCGTGCGGGCCACCGGTTTGATCGGGCTGCGTTTTGTCACCCACCTCGGTGTGGATGCGGCGGGCATAGACCACGCGCTGGCGTGCATACGCGGCTTCTTCAGCAATGGCACGGGCACCGACTTGCCCAGGCCCGGCGGTACCTCCGCCGTTTATTGAAACCCGCGGCGCGCCAGAGGCCCATACCCCATGCCCGATAGTCAACACCTGCTGATGTTCGTGGCCGCGGGCTGGCTGCTCAACCTCACGCCTGGGCCCGACGTGCTCTACATCGTGAGCAACGCGCTCAAGAGTGGCGTGCGTGCCGGCATGGTGGCGGCCTTGGGCATCGTCAGCGGTTGTTTTGTGCACGTGTTGGCGGCCGGGCTCGGTGTGGGCGCATTGCTCGCCACCTCGGCCACGGCCTTCACGACGCTGAAGTGGGTGGGCGCTGCTTACTTGTTGTGGATGGGCTTGCGTCTGTTGTTCTCGCGCCAGCAGCCCTCCGCACCTTTGGCTGTGGTGGCCGACGCCGCTGCGCCGGACCTGAAGCGGGTGTACCTGCGCGGTTTTCTGACCAACGTGCTCAACCCCAAGGTGGCCTTGTTCTTTTTGGCTTTTGTGCCGCAGTTCATCGCCCCCGATGCGCCCGACAAGCTCAGCGCCTTTTTGCTGTTGGGCCTGTTGTTCAACCTCAATTCGCTGCCCATCAATTTCGGCTATGCCTGGCTGGCCGCCGGTTTGGCGCGCCGCGTCCATGCGGTACAGCGCGGCATGCGCTGGCTGGACCGCGCGGCCGGCTTGCTTTTTGTCGGCTTCGGCTGGAAGCTGGCCACGTCCGCCCATTCCGCACCGTAAATCGATCTGGAGACCTCCATGCCTCACAACCTCGCCCACGCACACAAGATCACCCCGCAAGAAGCGCTGCAACGCACCATCGAGCACCGCGAAATCTTCCACGACGAGATGCTGCACCTCATGCGGCTGATCATGAAAGGCGAGATGACGCCGGTGATGATGGCTGCGCTCATCACGGGTTTGCGGGTGAAGAAGGAAACCATCGGCGAAATCACCGCCGCCGCACAGGTGATGCGCGAGTTCTCCACCAAGGTGGAGGTGGCCGACAAAACGCACCTGGTCGACATCGTCGGCACCGGCGGCGACGGCTCGCACACCTTCAACATCTCGACCTGCTCCATGTTCGTGGCCGCCGCAGCGGGGGCCAAGGTCAGCAAACACGGTGGGCGCAGCGTCTCCAGCAAGAGCGGCAGCGCCGATGTGCTGGAGGCGCTGGGCGTGAACATCAACCTGCCGCCCGAGGCGATCGCACGTTGCATCGATGAAGTGGGCCTGGGTTTCATGTTCGCGCCCAACCACCACCCAGCCATGAAAAACGTGGCGCCGGTGCGCCGCGAGCTGGGCATCAAGACCATCTTCAACATCCTGGGCCCGCTGACCAACCCGGCCTCGGCCCCCAATATCCTGATGGGCGTGTTCCACCCCGATCTGGTCGGTATCCAGGTGCGCGCCTTGCAGCGCCTGGGCGCCGAACATGCGGTGGTGGTGTATGGCCGCGACGGCATGGACGAGGTGTCGCTGGGCGCTGCGACCCTGGTCGGGGAGCTTCGGAATGGCGAGATCAGCGAATACGAAGTCCACCCCGAAGACTTTGGTCTGACCATGGCCAGCAACCGCGCGCTGCGGGTGGAAACGCCCGAGGATTCGCGCGCCATGTTGATGGGGGTGTTGGACAATCGCGATGATCCGGCTCTCAAGGCCGCCATCGACATCGTGGCGCTGAACGCCGGTGTGGCGCTCTACGCCGCCAATGTTTGCGAAGACATGGCGCAAGGCGTTGCCCTGGCGCAGCGCACCATCGCATCGGGTGCTGCGCTGAAAAAGCTGGCGGCCTTGACGGCGTTCACGCAAGCTGCTGCACCGAGTGCCAGCGCTTGAAGCCGCTTCTTTTCTCTTTTGCCTTCCGGACCTATTCCCATGAGTGACATCCTCCAGAAAATCGTCGCCGTCAAGCACGAAGAAATTGCCGCGGCCAAGCGGAAAAAGCCGCTTGAGGTGGTGCGCTTCGACGCCGAAAGCCGCGTGCTCACGCGCGACTTTGAAGGTGCCTTGCGCGCCAAGATCGCAGCCGGACAAGCGGCCGTGATCGCCGAAGTGAAAAAGGCCAGCCCGAGCAAAGGCGTGTTGCGCGCCGATTTCATCCCCGCCGACATCGCCCAGAGCTACGCCGAAGGCGACGGCCAGATCAGCGCAGCCTGTTTGTCGGTGCTCACCGACCACCAGTTCTTCCAGGGCAGCAGCGACTACCTCAAGCAGGCGCGGGCGAGTTGCGACCTGCCGGTGCTGCGCAAGGACTTCATGGTCGACCCCTACCAGGTCTACGACGCGCGGGCCATGGGCGCCGACTGCATCTTGCTCATCGCCGCGTGCCTGGACGATGTCCGCATGGCCGAGCTCGAGGCCCTGGCCATGGAGCTGCACATGGCGGTCCTGGTCGAGGTGCACGACCGCGAAGAGCTTCAGCGCGCCCTGAAGCTCAAAACCCCGCTGCTGGGCATCAACAACCGCAACCTCAAGACCTTCGAGGTGTCGCTGCAAAACACCCTGGGCCTGCGGGCCGATGTGCCGCCAGATCGGCTGCTGGTCACCGAATCGGGCATCGTCAACCGCGAAGACGTGCAAACCCTGCGCGCGGCCCAGGTCAATGCCTTCCTGGTCGGCGAAGCTTTCATGCGCGCGCCCGAACCCGGTTTGGCTCTGGCCGAGCTGTTTGGCTGATCCCTTGGCCCAGACCGAGCTGAACTGGGGTGAAGCCCCAAGCGGGCCGGCCGTGTTGTCGGCGTGCGATCCGACGGACTGGCCGGTCACGCCCGACTGGCAGCCATTGACCCATGCTTTCTGGGCGTCTCCCGCCGGGCAGGGCTTGCGCGAACGTTTGCGGGACCGGCTACGGGATGGCGCGACAATTTACCCCCCCCAACCGCTGCGTGCGTTGGCACTCACTGCGCTTGCATCCGTTCGTGTGGTGCTGCTGGGGCAAGATCCCTACCATGGACCAGGCCAAGGCGAAGGTCTGGCCTTTTCGGTGGCGGCGGGCGTGAAAACGCCGCCCAGCCTGCGCAATATCTTCAAAGAGTTGCAGCGCGACCTGGGGCTGCCGGTGCCGGCCCAGGGCTCTCTGGTGCGCTGGGCCGAGCAAGGGGTGTTGCTGCTGAACAGCTGCCTCACAGTGGAGGACGGTCAAGCCGCCAGCCACGCCGGCTGGGGCTGGGAGGCCTTGACCGACGCTGTGATCCGCCAATGCAGCGAAGCGGGCGAGCCCAAGGTGTTTTTGCTTTGGGGTGCACATGCCCAGAAAAAGGCGGGTCTGATCGATGCGGGTCGCCACCTGCTGTTGTGTGCAAACCACCCATCGCCACTTTCCGCCAGCCGCGGACCGGTGCCGTTCATCGGCTGCGGCCATTTCAGTGCCGCCAACGCCTGGTTGGCGCAAAAGGGCAGTCCCGCCATCGCCTGGTGAAGCGTCTTGATTTTTCGGGTAGCTGTGCCACGTCAAAAATCCGTGGCATAATCAAGGGCTGCGCTATGGAGGGGTGGCCGAGTGGTTAAAGGCAGCAGACTGTAAATCTGCCCGCTTACGCGTACGCTGGTTCGAATCCAGCCTCCTCCACCAGCGATCGATGTGATATGTGAGCGAATGGGAAGCCGCGCTCCGGGTAAGTTGGGTCTGAGTGACCCAGTCTGTTCGGGCGGGAGTAGTTCAATGGTAGAACCCCAGCCTTCCAAGCTGATGACGCGGGTTCGATTCCCGTCTCCCGCTCCATGTCCCTTCGGTGTCGGATTGAATTTCGGGGTGATCGGTGTGCCGATCACCTTGGCCCTTGTGGCTCAGTGGTAGAGCACT
>NZ_JBFJMY010000100.1:0-11969 GCF_041633695.1 Hydrogenophaga sp. | reverse complement strand
CCTGCTGCTGAATAAATCCGGGAAACATTGGCGCTGCAACGCTCCAATTTCTCTGTCGCAAAATGCAGCCGGCACCCCCGGCTGCTTTTTTTTGCCTGTGCCCTGTAACATCCCCGGCAGATGAATCCGTCTACCCCAGCCATCGTCACCCAGGCGGCCGTGCGCCGCCTACCCCGTTTCGCACTCTTCCTGTTTTGCGCGGCCTACATCCTGCCCGGATTTCTGGGCCGGGAGCCCTGGAAAAATGCCGATGTGACGGCTTTTGGCGTGATGCTGGAGATGGCGACCGGCCAAGGCGATTGGTGGCACCCACAAGTGCTGGGTGTGCTCGCCGACGAAGCGGGCCAACTTCCGTACTGGCTGGGTGCGGTTTTTATCCAGCTGCTGCCTTTTCTCAGCGCCGAGCTGGCGGCCCGCATTCCCTTTGGCTTGCTGCTGGCCGCCACCATGGCGTGCACCTGGTACACGGTGTACCACCTGGCACGGCAACCCGATGCCCAACCGGTGGCCTTTGCATTTGGTGGAGAGGCTCACCCCACCGACTACGCACGCGCTTTGGCCGACGCCAGTCTGCTGGCCTTGGTCGCCTGTCTGGGCTTGGCCCAGCTTTCGCACGAAACCACGCCCGATCTGGCACGCCTCGCACTGGCTTCGGCCACCTTGTATGCGGCTTCGCGCCTGACCCACGCCGACGTGCAACACCCTGCTCGCAGCGTCGTGCTGTGGGGCCTGGCCACCTTGGGTTTGGTGCTCAGTGGCGCGCCGTGGATCACCCTCACCTTGGGCACGGGACTGCTGTTCGGCGCATGGGTTGCTCGGCGCAAGCCGTCGGAGGCCGCCCCCAACACGCCGTCGGGACAAGGGCTGAGCCACGCCTGGCTGCGCGACCCCTTGCTCTGGTGCGCTGTTGTGTTGGCTGCGGTGTTGGCGGTCGTCGCGCTGACCGGCGGTTTTTACCGCCCAGACTGGGATCTCTCCCTGGGTGGTGCTGACGGCAAGGCCTGGCTGCGCCTGCTGGTCTGGTTTGCCTGGCCCGCTTGGCCGTTGGCCATGTGGACCGTGTGGCGCTGGCGCCATCAGCTGCTGCGACCGCATTTGTTGCTGCCGCTCTGGGCGGTGCTGGTGAGCGTGGTGGACAGCGCGATGCCGCAAGACCAGGACCGTGCGCTGCTGCTGGCGCTGCCCGCGCTCAGCGCGCTGGCGGCCTTTGCGCTGCCCACGCTGCGCCGCTCCGTGTCGGCGTTGATCGACTGGTTCACCTTGTTGTTCTTCTCCGGCTGTGCCATCGTGATCTGGGTGGTCTGGTTCGCCATGCAAACCGGCGTGCCCGCCAAACCAGCGGCCAACGTGGCCAAACTGGCGCCCGGATTTGTTCCCGAGTTTTCTGTTTGGCTGTTTGCGTTCGGCGCACTGGCCACGGCGGCCTGGATTTGGCTGGTGGCTTGGCGGGTGGGCCAACACCGCCAGGCCATCTGGAAGAGCCTGGTATTGCCGGCAGCGGGCAGCACGCTGTGCTGGCTGTTGTTGATGACCTTGTGGTTGCCTCTGCTGGACTTTGGTCGCAGTTACGGCCCGATTTCGCGGCGGATTGCCAGCATGGTCCCCGCCAACGCCTGTCTGCTGGCCGATGGTCTCAGCCAGGCCCAGATCGCGGCGCTTCAATACCATGCGAAGCTTCAAGTGGTGCGAACGGAACCCGCGCCCCAAGAACGCTGCCTGGCCATGGTGGTCACGCCCAGCCACCAGCCCACCCTAGACCAGAGGGTGAAACTCACCGACTGGGCTCACAAGGCCACGGTGAGCCGCCTGACGGACAACAAAGAGCGCCTGTTGTTGTACCAGCGCGTGGGTGACTGAGATCGCCAACCAGCGGTGGGACCCGAACGACGGGCTCTACCGCAAACGCAGACGCTGAAGTACCGGCGCTTTAGCGCGCGCGCACCCGCGATGCAGGCAATGCCATGTGGAACGTCGAACCCTCACCCAAGCTGCTCTCCACCTGAATCTGGCCGCCGTGCCGCTGCGCCACGTGCTTGACGATGGCCAGACCCAGGCCGGTGCCACCGGTTTCGCGCGACCGGCTGCGGTCCACGCGGTAAAACCGCTCGGTCAATCTGGGCAGGTGTTCGGCGGCGATGCCCGGCCCACTGTCGGCCACCGAAAAAACGCCGCGCCCGTCTGACTGCAGGTGCCAACCCGCGCGGATCTGCCCACCACCCGGCGTGTAACGCACCGCGTTGCTCAACAGGTTGGACATCGCGCTGAGCAACTCGCTCTTGGCACCCGATACCCAGAAGGCGGGCGCTTCGTCGATTTCGATCACATGTGCCGGGCGCGCGATGGCCTGCGACAGACCCCGCGCCTCCTGGACCACATGGGTGAGCAGCTCCTGGCTGTCTATCCATTCGCCTGCGCCCGGCGACGGGCTGCCTTCAAGTCGGGACAAGGTCAGCAGATCGCTGACCAGGGTTTGCATGCGCTGGGCTTGCTGGCTCATCAGACCCAGGTAGCGTGTTCGGTCCGACTCGTCCAGCGGGATGCTTTGCATGGTTTCCACAAAGCCGCTGAGCACCGTCAGCGGCGTGCGGATTTCGTGCGACACGTTGGCCACAAAGTCGCGGCGCATGGTGTCGGCCAGTTGCACAGCGGTCACGTCCCGGGACAGCAGCAGCTTCTTCTTTTTGCCGTAGGGATGTATCTGGAGCGAGATTTTGGTCGGCTGCGACGGTTTGGGGCCGGGGCCGTCGATCTGGATTTCGTGGTTGTAGTCACCGCTGGCCATGTAGGCGGTGAACACCGGGGAACGCACCATGTTGCGCACATACTGCCCCAGATCGCGCTGCGGATCGAAACCCAGGTGTTCGGCGGCGGTCAGGTTCGACCATTCGATACGCCCCAAGGCGTCCAGCAGCACCACGCCGTTGGGCGATGCCTGGATCGCGGCGAGAAAATCTTCCAGACGGGCATCGCTGCTCTGGGCCTTTTTCTCCAGCTTCTTGAGAATCTTGCGGTTGCGGTCGATCAGATCGCCCCAGACCCCGGAGAGGTTGGGGGTTCGCGTCACGTCGGCCTTGTTCAGCCAGCGCAGCATGTGGCGCGCGCGCAAACCGTCAAAAATGCTCCAGACCACGGCGCCCAGCAAAGCACCGGCCAGGGTCCAGTTGGCCGCAGCGCTGTACCAACCCCAGACCGCCCCCAGAAAGACCAGCAGCAGCAGCTCGACCAGCCGCCGGATCATGTGTGGCTGGTCTGCAAACCTTGCGCCGGTCGCACCGCGCTGTTCATGGCCGTCAAACGGTAACCGGCACCGCGCACGGTCTCGATCATCGCAGCGGCTTCGCCCAAAGATTCCCTCAAACGCTTCACATGCACATCCACGGTTCGCTCCTCGATAAAGACATGGTCACCCCAAATCTTGTCGAGCAGCGTACCACGGGTGTGCACGCGTTCTGCGTGCTTCATGAGGTAGTGGAGCAATTTGAACTCGGTGGGTCCCACCTTGAGTTCCTGTCCCTTGAACGTGATGCGGTAGGTCCCGGCATCGAGCGACAAATCGGCCACCTGAACCGAGTCGTTCACGATTTCCGGCGCGCGGCGGCGCAGCACCGCCCGGATGCGGGCCAGCAGTTCCTGGGTCGAAAAAGGCTTGGTGATGTAGTCGTCGGCGCCCGCATCCAGCCCCTGCACCTTGTCCGATTCGTCGCTTCTGGCGGTCAGCATCAGAATGGGAACCGTCTTGGTTCGCTCGTTCTTGCGCCACTGGCGGGCCAGCGACGCCCCGCTCTCGCCGGGCAACATCCAGTCCAGCAGAATCACGTCCGGCAAAACCGCATCGACCTCGCGCTGGGCAGCCAGACCGTCAAACACCACCGTGGGGGCAAACCCGTTGTGGCGCAGATTGACCGCAATCAACTCGGCAATGGATGGCTCGTCCTCGACCACCAGAACGCGGGGCAGCTTTTTCATCCGACGACCGACTCCACATGGGACATAGGGGTGTGGCGCACGTCTTCACCTTTGACGATGTAGATGATGGATTCAGCGATGTTCTTGGCGTGGTCCCCGATGCGCTCGATCGACTTCGCCAGAAACAGCAAGTCCAGGCTGGGCGAAATGGTGCGGGGGTCTTCCATCATGTAGGTGATGAGTTTACGCAAGAACCCGTTGTACTCGTTGTCGATGGCGTTGTCTTCTTTGATGATGTCCAGCGCCACATTGATATCCAGCCGCGCGAACGCGTCCAGCGATTTGCGCAACAAGGTGGCAGCCATGTCGGCGGCGATGCGCAGCTCGGAACTCGGCAGCGAACGCGGAGACCCGCTTTCGATGATCGATTTGACGCGGCGTGCGATCTTGGTGATTTCGTCCCCTGCCCGCTCCAGGTTGGCCGTGGTGCGGCCAATGGCCATCAGAAAGCGCAGGTCGCGCGCCGTGGGCTGGCGCCGTCCGATGGTGGAGGTGATGCCGTAGTCGATGTCCATTTCCATCTGGTTCACGCGCGCTTCGGCTGCGATCACCTGATCGGCAGACTCGTCGCTCATGTGGGTCAGAGCATAAACGGCCTGGTGCAGCTGGGATTCCACCAGACCGCCCATTTCCATGACCTGGGTGGAAATGGTGTTCAGCTCCGCGTCGAACTGGCTCGAAATGTGTTTGTCGCTCATGATCAGCCAAACCTCCCTGTGATGTAGTCTTCCGTTTCACTGCGCTTGGGCTTGAAGAACAGTTGTTCTGTCGCGCCAAACTCAATCATGTCACCCAAGTACATGTAGGCGGTGTAGTCGCTGCAACGCGCCGCCTGCTGCATGTTGTGTGTGACGATGGCAATCGTGTAATCGTTCTTCAGCTCGTTGATCAGCTCTTCGATTTTGGCGGTCGAGATGGGATCAAGAGCCGAGGTGGGTTCGTCCAGCAGCAGCACCGAAGGCTTCACCGCCACGCTGCGCGCAATGCACAAACGTTGCTGCTGACCACCGGACAGCGACAGGCCGCTCTGGTTGAGTTTGTCTTTGACCTCGTCCCACAGCGCCGCCTTGCGCAGCGACCATTCCACCCGGTCGCTCATCTCGCCATTGGAGAGCTTTTCATACAGACGCACACCAAAGGCGATGTTGTCGTAGATCGACATGGGGAACGGCGTGGGCTTCTGGAACACCATGCCGATGCGCGAGCGCAGCAGGTTCACGTCCTGGTTGGGCGACAAGATGTTGTTGCCGTAGAAAAGAATATCGCCCTCCGCGCGTTGTCCTGGGTACAGGGAATACATGCGGTTGAGGGTGCGCAGCAAGGTGGATTTGCCGCAGCCGGACGGGCCGATGAAGGCGGTCACCTTCTTTTCGGCAATGTCCATGTTGATGTTCTTCAACCCCTGGAACTTGCCGTAGTAAAAATTCAGGTTGCGGATCTTCAGCGCGCTGGGCAATCCCGCTTTTTCGATTTCGGTCATCTCTTCGCTCATTACTGCTGTCATTTCGGGACCTCGGTGGTTGAATGGGTTTAGGCCTTGGCGTCTTCGCGGAACAGCACACGTGCCACGATGTTGATCACCAATACCGTCAATGTGATGAGCAAGGCGCCGCCCCAGGCCAGAGACACCCAGTCTTCGTAGGGACTCATGGCGAACTGGTAAATCACGACCGGCAGACTGGCCATGGGCGAGCCCATGTCGGAGGTCATGAACTGGTTGCTCAAGGCGGTGAACAGCAAGGGTGCGGTTTCACCGCTGATGCGGGCGATCGCCAGCAAGATGCCTGTGACCACGCCGCTGCGGGCGGCGCGCAGCACCACGGTGATCGAGATGCGCCACTTGGGCGCCCCCAGGCCGGCAGCGGCTTCGCGCAGCGGCGTCGGCACCAGTTGCAGCATGTTCTCGGTGGTGCGCACCACCACCGGCAGCGCAATCAAGGACAAAGCCAGTGAACCGGCCCAGCCCGAGAACACGCCAGTGGGTGCCACCACCAGGGCGTACACGAACAAGCCGATCACGATGGAAGGCGCCGACAACATGATGTCGGTGACGAAGCGGGTGAGCGCCGCGAACTTGCTGCCAGCACCGTATTCCGACAGATAAATGCCCGCCAGAATGCCCACTGGCGTGGTCACCAAGGTGCAGGAGATCACCATCAACATGCTGCCCCAGATCGCATTGGCCAGACCGCCGCC
This sequence comes from Hydrogenophaga sp., assembly GCF_041633695.1. Classification (GTDB taxonomy): domain Bacteria; phylum Pseudomonadota; class Gammaproteobacteria; order Burkholderiales; family Burkholderiaceae_C; genus Hydrogenophaga. The sequence continues at coordinate 5,807 of NZ_JBFJMY010000100.1, read as the reverse complement.
GGGCGTGCCCGGCGCGGGCGTGGATTGGGTGAACATGTTCAGATCCAGTGCGCCAACGCCTTTGTACAGCAGCACGCCGAGGATCCAGAACAGCGCCAACAAGCCGGCCACCATGGCCATCATCGACAGCGTCAGGCCGATCTTGTTGTTGCGCACGCGCCCGCTGTAGAGCGGGGAAACGGTAATTTGTTTGTTCATGGGTTGTGGCCTTCAGGTTTTCTTGCCTTGGGATTTTTCCATCCGCAACAGCATCAGCTTGGCGGCAGAAAGCACCACGAACGTGATGAGGAACAGCACCAGGCCCAAGGCGAAGAGCGAGGAAACGTGCAGCTCGCTATCGGCCTCTGCGAACTCGTTGGCCAAGGTGGATGCGATGGAGTTGCCCAAACCGAACAGCGAGGGGCTGAGCTTGTGTGCATTGCCGATCACAAAGGTCACGGCCATGGTCTCGCCCAGCGCGCGACCCAGGCCCAGCATCACACCGCCAATGACACCGGTACGGGTATAGGGCAGTACCACCTTGGTGACCACCTCCCAGGTGGTGCAGCCCAGGCCATAGGCGGATTCTTTCAGCACCGAGGGCACGATCAGGAACACGTCGCGCATCACCGAGGCGATAAAGGGCAACACCATGATCGCGAGAATCAGGCCCGCCGTCAGAATGCCCAGGCCGATCTGCGCGCCGGAGAACAGCACACCGATCACAGGCAGCTTGCCCAATGTGGCCGACAAAATGGGCTGCCCATATTCGGCGAACAAAGGCGCAAAAATGAAGAGACCGAACATGCCGTAAATGATGGATGGCACACCGGCCAGCAGTTCGATACAAATGCCCAGTGGTCGGCGCATCCACACCGGGCAGGTTTCGGTCAGAAACAAGGCGATGCCAAAACTCAAAGGCACCGCGATCACCAACGCGATCACGGCGGAGACCACGGTGCCAAAGATGGCAATGGCCGCACCGAACTCGTCGTTGACGATGTCCCATTCCACCCGTGTCAGAAAGCCCGGGCCAAACTGCTCGAACGCTGGCATCGACTGGATGAACAGCGAAACGATGATGCCCGCGAGCACCAGCAACACGGTGAAAGCAAAGAGCAGCGTAAACTTGTGGAACAGCGCGTCTTGAAAACGCTGGCGGCGGGCAAAGCCTTGCCGCTGCGCGTCATCGGGCTCTGCCGGGGTGGCGGGAAGGTTTGTCATCATGGGGGGTTCAATGGTGTGCATGTGCAGCAAACCTCACGTTAACCGCCCGTCTGTCGGGCCGAGACGGGCACGGCGGCAAGCCGCCATGCCCACGTCAACACGATCAGTTTTTGATCTGGGTCCAGACCGACTTGCGGATGTAGTCCGTGGCCACCGAAGGCATGGCCACATAGTCCAACTCGTCGGCCAGCTTGCCGCCGCTCTTGAATGCCCAGTCGAAGAACGCCAGCGACTCTTTGGACTTGGTGGCGTCGGTGGGCTGCTTGTACATGAGGATGAACGAAGCCGTGGTGATGGGCCAGCTCATGGCGCCAGGCTGGTTGTTCAAGGACAAGGCCATGGCCGGCGCTTTGGACCAATCGGCGCCAGCAGCGGCGGCGGCAAAGGTGTCCGAATCCGGCTTCACGTACTTGCCGTCTTTGTTCCTGAGCATGATCACCGGCATTTTGTTGGACTTGGCGTACGCGTATTCCACGTAACCAATCGCACCCTTGATCTTTTGCACGTTGGCCGCCACACCGGCGTTGCCCTTGCCACCGACCGAGGTGTCGGCTGGCCATTTGACGGCTTTACCAGCGCCCACGGCCTTTTCGAAATCGCTAGACACTTCCGACAGATAGCCGGTGAAGGTGGCGGTGGTACCCGAGCCGTCGGCGCGGTGCGAAACCGTGATCACCTGGTCCGGCAAGTTCACGCCTGGGTTCAGACCGGTGATCTTGGCATCGTTCCATTTGGTGATCTTGCCCATGAAGATGTCGGCCAGCACCTCGCCCGTCAGCTTCAGCGACATGGAGGGAATGCCTTCGAGGTTGTAGATCGGCACAACACCACCGATGATGGCGGGGAACTGCACCATGCCGTCGGCATTCACGTCGGCTGCGGCCATCGGGTCGTCGGTCGCGCCGAAATCCACGGTCTTGGCTTTGATCTGCTTGATGCCACCGGACGAGCCGATGGACTGGTAGTTCACGGTCTTGCCGGTGGCGGCTTTGTAGGCTTCGGCCCACTTCGCGTAAATGGGGGCGGGGAACGAGGCGCCAGCGCCGGTGACGTCCTGAGCGAAAGCGGAAGAAGCGGCTGCGGCGGCAACGACAGCGGCAACAAAGGTCTTGGAAAAGTTCAGGTTCATGGGTGTCCTCACGGTTGACGAATGGGGTTGACCAGAAGGACTGTATGCATCCAATGTGACATCCTTGTGACAAACACATGGCGGCTTGCCACAAGCCGACCCCGTCGGTCCAAGCCCGCAAAACGTGGGGCGCACGGTACCCGACCACCGAAATGCAGCTCTTTTTGTATCCAGGCGTGTCAAAGACCCGTTTTTTGCTTGCGTACCCCCTGTAACCAGCACCTCACGCCTGCTTCACACAAGCCCGCGATAATCGATCCCTATGTTTCGCTCTATTCTGTGCCGGCAGGTTCTGGCCTCGGCACTCGCCTTCGGCGCCTGGTTGGTCCCGCCACCGGTCTCGGCCTCGCCGTTCGACCTGCCGCCCATCGACCGCATCGTCAACTACCAGCCCAAGCTGCCACTGCAGGTGTTCACCGCCGATGGCGTGGAAATCGCCCAGTTCGGCACCGAACGGCGCGAGTACCTGCCGCTGGCCCGCACGCCCAAACTGCTGCAAGACGCGGTACTGGCGATCGAGGACACGCGTTTTCGTGAGCACTCGGGTGTAGACCCCAAGGGCATGGCGCGCGCCGCGCTGGCCTTGATCACTGGCGGGCGCAAACAAGGCGCGTCCACCATCACCCAGCAGCTGGTGCGCACCATGTTGCTCACGCGCGAGTTCAGCGCCGAGCGCAAAGCCAAGGAGATCCTGCTCGCTTTCAAGGTGGAGGACGCGCTCTCGAAAGACCGCATTCTCGAGATCTACCTCAACGAGATCTTTTTGGGCCAACGGGCCTATGGTTTCGCAGCCGCCGCGCAAACCTACTTCGGCAAGCCGCTGGACAAACTCTCCCTGGCCGAGACCGCCATGCTGGCCGGCCTGCCACAAAACCCTTACTACGCCAACCCGATAGCGAACTTCGAACGGGCAACCAGGCGCCAGCACGTGGTGCTGGAGCGCATGCGGGCCACGGGCGTGATCGATCCGCAGCAACTGGCCGCTGCCCGTGCCGAGAAGCTGCAGCTGCGCACACCCGGTCAGCGCAGTGTGCACGCGGCCCACGTCGCCGAAATGGCCCGCCGCGCCGTGGTGGAGCGCTTTGGCACCGAGGCCTATTCCAGTGGCATACGCGTCACCACTTCCTTGTTGGCTGCCGACCAGCGGGCCGCCACCGAAGCGGTGCAGCGGGGTGTGCTGGCGTTCGAGCGCCGCGGCGCCTGGCGCGGCCCGGAAGCTGTTGAAACCCTGCCCAAGGGCGATGGCCCGGAATTGGAAAGCATCGCGTCAGAAGCGCTCAAAGCCTACCGAGACGACGATGTGTTGCGCGTGGGTATTGTGCTGTCGGCCAGCCCCAAGGCACTGCAGGTCCTGCTGGCCAGTGGTGAACGTGTGCGGGTCCAGGGCGAAGGCCTGCGCTGGGCGCAAGCTGCGCTGACCACCAAGGCCAAGGCGCCGCTCAAGCTGGAACGCGGCGCCGTTGTTCGGCTGACCGCGCAGGGCAAACAATGGGCGATCTCGCAGTGGCCACAAGCCGAAGCCGCGCTGGTCGCCATGGACACCCACACAGGGCGGGTGCGCGCGCTGGTGGGAGGTTTCGATTTCAGCCGCCAGCCCTTCAACCACGTGACCCAGGGTTGGCGCCAGCCGGGCTCCAGCTTCAAACCCCTGCTCTACTCGGCTGCGCTGGAAGAGCGTGTGATGCCCGCCACGCTGGTGGACGATTTGCCGTTCCGGGCTGCCAATGGCTGGAGCCCGAGCAATAGCCACGCAGGCGACCACAGTCCCATCTCGCTGCGCGAGGCCCTGACCAGTTCCAGCAACCTGGCCAGTGTGCGCGTGTTGCAGCACGTCGGCACCCAGCGCACCCGCGAGTGGGCATCGCGCTTCGGGCTGGACATGGCACGCCAGCCCAACGATCTGACGCTGGCACTGGGCACCGGCAGCGTCACGCCGCTACAAATGGTGCGGGCCTACGCGACCCTGGCCAACGGCGGCTGGCAGGTGCCGGCAGTGGTGGTCGAAAAAATCACCGACGCCCAGGGCAAGGTGTTGTTTGAGGCGCCCCCACCCCAGGCGCTGACCGACGACGTTCGCGCCATATCGGCGCGCAACGCATTTGTCATGAACAGCCTGCTCAACGACGTGGCGCGCACCGGCACCGGTGCGCAGGCGCAGGCCAAACTCAAGCGTGGCGATCTGTACGGGAAAACCGGTACCACCGACGACGCGGTGGATGCCTGGTTCGCGGGCTACCAGCCTGCGCTGGCCACCGTGGTCTGGATGGGCTACGACCAGCCGCGCAGCCTGGGTGCACGCGAATCGGGCAGCCGCGCCGCCTTGCCGATCTGGATCGATTACATGGGTGCGGCGCTCAAGGACACACCGGTGGCCGCGCCAGTCCCCGTGCCGCCCGGACTGGTGCGCGATGGTCAGGATTGGCTGTACAGCGAATGGCAATCCGGCGGCGCGGTGGCGCGCATTTCCGACGAGAGCGGCGTGGAATATGCCCCGCCACCGGGGGCCTTTGTGCAGGCCTTGCCCAGCTGGGCGCGCGAGCTCTTGCCCGAAGCACTGCAGCGCTGACGGGCGAATCGGCGCACGGTCCATTCGCCTGCGCACACAAAAAAGCCGATCATCCGGATCGGCTTTTTTTATTCTTGGGCTGACCGCTTCAGCCCGCGCAGATACGGGCCTTGGCTTCGGCGTACTCGCGCTTGAAGCGGGCCACCAATTCGGCAGCGGGCATCACTTTTTCAATGGCCCCAATGCCTTGGCCACAGCCCCAGATATCTTTCCAGGCTTTGGCCGCATTGGCGCCCTCGCCGGTTCCGAAATTCATTTTGCTGGGATCGCTTTCGGGCAGGTTATCCGGATCCATGCCTGCATTCTGAATGCTGCCTTTGAGGTAATTGCCGTGGATACCGGTGTAGAAATTGCTGTAGACGATGTCGTCCGAATTGCTCTTCGTGATCATCTCTTTGTAGCCCTCCACCGCCCGCGCTTCTTCTGTGGCAATGAAAGCCGAGCCAATGTAAGCAAAGTCAGCGCCCATGGCCTGGGCGGCCAGAATGGCGCCGCCGGAGGCGATGGCACCGGACAGCGCCACCGGACCATCAAACCACTCGCGGATTTCCTGCACCATGGCAAACGGGCTCTTCACGCTGGCGTGGCCACCGGCACCGGCGGCCACCGGAATCAGGCCATCGGCGCCTTTTTCAATCGCCTTGTGCGCAAACACGTTGTTGATCACATCGTGCAGCACCACCCCACCCCAGGCCTGCACGCCTTTGTTCACGTCTTCGCGCGCGCCCAGGCTGGTGATGATGATCGGCACCTTGTACTTTTCGCACAGTGCCATGTCCTGCTCCAGACGGTCGTTGCTCTTGTGCACGATCTGGTTGATGGCAAACGGTGCGGCCTTGTTGTCGGGATGGGCCTTGTCGTGTGCGGCCAGTGCCTCGGTGATCTCGGCCAGCCATTCGTCGAGCT
>NZ_JBFJMY010000099.1:0-12010 GCF_041633695.1 Hydrogenophaga sp. | reverse complement strand
CCGGCGGCGCTGCTGCCACCAGGTGGTCAACCAGGCCCTCAGCGGCAAGGCCATGAGCGCTTCTTCCGCCATTTCCAGGCGAAAAAAGCGCTGCTCCTCGCGTGTGGCTTGCTGCTGCGCAAAGGCAAGCTTCAGCGTCCGGTAGGCACGCGCAGCCGCTTCTCGTCCTTGAGCGACAGGAAAGGAGGCGCCCTCGAAGCTGGTGTTCTGGTGCAGCTTGCATTCGTGGAAGCTGGGCGCATGAACGAACACGGTACTCCGGCGTTCGATGGTTTCGTTCTGCAGCCCATCGGCCACTGTCCGCTGGAACGTGCAGCGCTGTTGCATGCGTCCGAAATTGGTTTCACCCAGAAAACGGCGGCCAGTGAAGTCAACGGCGCCCTGGAAAATCGCACCGGAAAAATCGACCCGCTGAAAGCTGCCCCGCTGCAACGCCTTGCGGCCCGCAGGCTCGCCCGCCCGCTTCAATGCGGCGTCCACCGATGCGGGTGAAACGTAGCCAGCGCCACAGGAGAATTTGTCCCTCCCGCCGAAGGTCGTGGCACGCATCACCACCTCATCACCGAAAACCGTATTTTCGAAATCCGCCGAGCCGCCAAAAATGGCGCCATCAAAATGGAGCACGCCCAGAAAGCAGGCCCCGGAAAATCCGGCGACAACGCCAAAGACCGCACCTTGGAACGAAACACTGTCGGAAAAAATGGCGTTGGAAAAACGGCAGTCGTGACCGAACTGCGCCGCCTCGAATTGGGCTGGACCGCCAACCTCGATGTCGTCAAAACGCACAAAGTCACCGAAGCTTGCGCCCTCAAAGTTCAAACCACCTTCGAAACGGGCTCCGCTGAAATTGGCCCCCGAATCCAATACAGAGCGTTCGAAGCGCGCCCTCCTGCCAAACTGGCATACCGAAAAAACAGCGTCCTCGCCAAACACGAAACCGCTGAAATCGACGTCCAGACCCGTGAGGTCGTAATTCGAAAAATCCGCAAAATTGGCGCGGCTGCCCTGACCAGCGTTGCGGACCGGATGTTCGGCGCGCCAGCCGTTCCAGGCCTCGCGGCCACACATGGCCAGGGCCAAGCACTCGTCGCGCTGGATGTTGTCCGGATCGGCCAACGTCACTGAACGACCGTTGCCCGAATAGGTCTTTGGCGCCGCCATGCCCTACCCGTTCAGCCCAAGCGACCGGGATTGAAGATGCCCGCCGGGTCGAACTCGGCGCGCAGGCGTTGCTGGATGGTGGTGAGCGCTGCGCTTTGCGCGTCGAAGCGCGGCACGCCCGCGTCGCCCGAGGCCGGGGCGCGGAACAGGGTGGCGTGGCCACCGGCCTGGGCGGCGGTGCTGCGCAGCTCGCGGGCGGCCGAGGCGGGCGCCCAGAGCCAGCGCAGGGCGCCGTGCCATTCGATCAGCTGGGCATACGGCAGCGCGAGCACCGGGGTGGTTTGCGGTAACGAGAGCCGCCACAGGCCGTGCTCGGCACCGGGGGCGCTGAAGAAGGGCAGGCGTTGTTCGCGGCAGTCCGTCCAGTCGGGACCGGCCTGGGCGTTGTCCATGCGCGTGCCACCCGCTTCTTGGGCCATGCGCTCGGCAGCGGCTTCCACCGCCGCTTTGGCACCGCGCAGGCGCACGAACAGCAGTTCGGGTGCATCGGGCTGGGTGTCGTCTTTCACATAACAACTGGCGTTGAGCGGCAGCGGCTGGCCGCCCCAGCGGTGCAGTTGGGCCAGTGCATCGGCCTGGCTCAGCGGGAACACCAGGGTGGCTTCGGCAGGGGCGAAGGGCAGCACCTTGAGCGAAACGTCGGTGATCACACCCAGCGTGCCCATGGAGCCGGCCATGAGGCGGCTGACGTCGTAGCCGGCCACGTTTTTCATCACCTGGCCGCCAAAGGTGAGCCATTCGCCTTTGCCGTTGATGAGCTGCAGGCCGAGCACGAAATCGCGCACACCGCCCGCGCTGGCGCGCGCAGGCCCGGCCAGAGCGCTGGCAACCATGCCGCCCACGGTGGCGCCCGGCCCAAAGTGCGGCGGTTCAAACGGCAGGCACTGGCCTTTTTCGGCCAGCACCGTTTCCAGCTCGGCCAAAGGCGTACCGGCGCGCACGGTGACCACGAGTTCGCTGGGTTCGTGGCTGGTGACGCCCGCCCATTCCCTTGTGGACAAGGGCGCACCTGCCACTTGCTCACCATAAAAGGCCTTGGTGCCGTTACCGGCGATGCGCAAGGGCGTGCGGGCCGCACTGGCGGCGCGCACCCGGTCGATCAGCTCGCGGGGGTTTTCTGGGGGCATGGAGGACATGCCAGCGATGGTAGCCTCCACACTCTGCGGGTGGTTTGAATTTTCTGCATGCTGGGCTGCAATCGAGGGGCCTTTGCCGCGCGGCTGAGCGCTTTCACGATCGCTGGATAAGCTCCAGTCTGTAGCCATCGGGGTCCTCGACGAATGCGATGATCTCCCTCGGGTCGCCCTTCAATGGTCCTGCGGGACGCACGACCTTGACACCCGCGTGGGCCAATGCCTGCGTCACAGCCTCCACGTCTTTCACGCCGATGGCCACATGGCCATAGCCCGTGCCGACGGCGTAGTCATGCAGCCCCCAGTTGTGCGTGAGCTCCAACACCGTGGTTTCGTTTTCGGGTCCGTAGCCGAGGAAGGCCAGCGTGAACCGGCCTTCCGCGAAGTCCTGACGGCGCAGCAGTTGCATACCGAGCAAACTGGAGTAGAAGTCCAGCGAACGGTTCAGGTCACGCACCCTAAGCATGGTGTGCAGCAGCCGGGCTCCTTCCATGGGTACGGACGGGTGAGCCCCACCGAAACTTGTCTCGCTCATGCCGGTGCGAACTTCGAATGCCCGTTGTCGAAAGACCCGTTCTCTCGACAGGTTTCCACGAGGTTGACGATCACTTCCCCGGTTCGGATCCCGTTGGCCGCGTTCGCTGAATGTGGACTGCCAAGGCATTTGAGGGAGATGCGCGTTGCGGCCTGGTCATCGCCCGAGGCCGTTTGGAACGGATCATCGTCGGGCAGACCACAGTTTTTGACCTTGGCCTGGTGTATGCCAGCGGACGATTCTTCGACTTTTTCCTCGCGGTTGTCCCTGGCGTGAAAGATGCGTACGAAAGGCATGGTTGTTCCTGATGTTGATTGCAGACAGGGCGGGGCGACGCCCCGCCCTTGTTTCAGCCGGCCGAGATAGCTTCAAGTAGCTGGGCGTTCGTCATCGCCTCGCCGTTGATACCCCAGGTGCCATCGACCGCGTGTTTGACGTTCACCCAGATTTGTTCCCTGGGTTGTTTGCCACCACACGCTTTGTGCACGATGTCTGTGGCCTCTTTCACGTAGGCGATCTGCACCTCCCGCGACGTGAATGCGAAGGAGGGGGTGAGCCATTCGACAACGGCCACCGGCATCGGCTTTAAGCCGCAGAAGGTGCTATTGACCGGTACCGTTTGCACATGGCCGACCACGTTGGGCGTCAGCACCCCATTTCCGGCAAGGCCGTGCAAACGTAGGAAAGACTCGGATAGCTGTGCGACGGTGTCCGCCACAAGGTGTTGGGGAAGGATCCCTTCGGTGACGATGAGTGTGAGAGGCATTGGATAGCTCCGTTTGGTGAATGGGAATCGCTCTGCAGGGCGGCACGATCAAATAACGATCGTGATGCAGTTTAAAGTAGCGATCGTTATCCGAGTGATATGATCGGGATTGTTTCCAGTCCCAGGTGAGACCCAAGATGAGAAGTGAAAAGAAGGAACTGACAAGACAGCGCATGGTCAAGGCGGCGGCTGAAGGATTTCGGAGTCATGGCTACGGCGTCGGCGTGGACGGCTTGGCAAAACGCGCCGGTGTGACGTCCGGTGCTTTCTACGTACATTTCGGGTCAAAGGCCGAGGCGTTCCGGCAGTCCGTCGGTCATGGACTAGACGATCTGTTGGGTGGCATTCACTTCTTCCAGCAGGAGCACCATGACCAATGGTGGCCAGAGTTCGTGAACTTCTACCTGGGCGCGAAGCGCACCTGCGACCTGACCCAAAGCTGCAGTCTTCAGACCTTGACCCCGGAGTTGGCACGCTCGGACGAGGCAACGCGGCAAGTGTTCGAGGACCGCTTCCTGTCTATCGCCCAGTCCATCGTGGCAGGGCCCGTTTCCCCTGGAAAGCCCGAGACGACGGGCGCCGCGCTTTCGGCATTGGCCACGCTAATAGGTGCGGTCACGCTCGCTCGGGCGGTAAAGCGTGATGAGATCGCCGAACAGATTGCGCAGGCGGCGGCCCAGCAGTTGCTGTAAATCCATCGCACAGAACGGGCCGTCTGGCCAGTGGATTGACGCCGTCGGCTTGGACGGTGTGGAAGCGCCCCAACGCCCCAACCGCCGTGGGCACGTCGCGTGAACCAGGAGAACCTAGCGCGTGTGGCCCAGGCACATGCCGGCGTTGGGGCGGCCTTTGCATTCGCGCTTGAGCCGCTTTTCGCGCGCGGCGGGTTTCTCGGCTGAAGGAGCGTCCACAAAGCTCACCTTGCTGGGTGGTTTTTTTGTGGGTGCCGGTGTTGCGGCCAGGGCCTGGCCCAACCAGCCGGTCAGAAACAAGGCGGCCATGGAAATGGCGGTGCGGCGGAAACGCTTGAACAGCATGGAGACTCCCCGAGAGCGGTGTTGGACCGCCGCGCATGGTGGCCGACCCGCGCCGATAAATCAGTGATGTATTCACCAGATGACCGGACGGGTAAACAGACAAACAGATGGACGAAAAAAAGCCCGCGTGCCTTGCGGCAGCGCGGGCTCAACATCCAAAGGAGACTCTCAATGTTCAAAACATGCCGGGGATGGGTGGATGGGAGGCTTGGCACCCCAACACCACACCACCCGGCAGGTGGGCGATCAGCGGTTGTACGCGGTCTCGCCGTGGGACGAGATGTCCAGACCTTCGCGCTCGGACTCTTCCGAAACACGCAGACCCAACAGCACGTCCACAATTTTGTAGGCGATGAAGGCCACCACGCTGGACCAGACCATGGTGATGATCACGCCTTCAGCCTGGATCACGACCTGGCTGGCAATGGAGAAGTCTTCACCACCGGTGCCGCCCAGGCTTGGAGCGGTGAACACGCCGGTGAGCAGGGCACCCAAGATGCCGCCCACGCCGTGCACGCCGAACACGTCGAGCGAGTCGTCAGCGCCGAGCATTTTCTTCAGGCCGGAAACACCCCACAGGCAGAGGAAGCCAGCCAGCAAGCCAATGATGATGGAACCCATGGGGCCCACCGAACCGCAAGCCGGCGTGATGGCGACCAGACCGGCCACAGCACCCGAAGCAGCGCCGAGCATCGAAGCCTTGCCTTTGTGCAGCGCTTCACCCACGGACCAGGCCAGCACAGCGGCGGAAGTGGCGAACAAGGTGTTGATGAAGGCCAGCGTGGCGCCGCCGTTGGATTCCAGGTTGGAACCGGCGTTGAAGCCGAACCAGCCCACCCACAGCAGCGAGGCACCGACCATGGTCAGCGTCAGGCTGTGAGGCGCCATGGATTCTTTGCCGTAGCCGATGCGCTTGCCCACCATGTAGGCGCCCACCAGACCGGCCATGGCCGCGTTGATGTGCACCACGGTGCCGCCAGCGAAGTCCAGCGCGCCTTTGTCCAGCAGGTAACCACCGGAACCCCACACCATGTGGGCGATTGGCAGGTAACTGAAGGTGAACCAGATGGCGCAGAACAGCAGCACGGCGCTGAACTTCATGCGTTCGGCGAACGAACCCACGATCAGCGCGCAGGTGATGCCGGCAAACGTGGCCTGGAAGGCGATGAAGATGAACTCGGGGATCTTGACGCCTTCGCTGAAGGTGTCGGCCAGAGAAGCGGGCGTGACGCCGAGCAGGAAGGCCTTGCTGAAGTCGGCAATGATCAGGCCTTCGCCGCCGAACGCCAGGCTGTAACCGTAGACGGCCCACAGCACGGAGATCAGCGAGAACACCACCATCACCTGCATCAGCACGGACAGCATGTTCTTGCTGCGCACCAGGCCGCCGTAGAACAGGGCCAGCCCGGGCACGACCATCAAGATGACCAGGATGGTGGAGACCATCATCCAGGCCACGTCGCCCTTGTCGACCGTGGGCGCGGGGGCTGCGGCTTCAGCAGCAGGCGCTGCCTCGGCAGGCGCGGCTTCGGCCATGGCGGGTGCTTCGGCGGCAGGTGCTGCTGCGTCAGCGGCTGGCGCTGGGGTATCGGCGGGCGCCGTCACAGCGGGCGGCGTTTCGGTGGTGGTTTGCGCCACCGCGTTCAAGCCGCTGAGCGAACCCACGAGGCCAAAGGTGGCCAGCGCCAGTCCCAGGCATAGTTTGGAAATCTGTTTTTTCATGTCCATGATCTTTCTTGGTCAATGGCGGGGTCAGAGCGCTTCTTTGCCGGTCTCACCGGTCCGGATGCGCACCACCTGTTCGAGGTCGGTGACGAAAATCTTGCCGTCACCGATCTTGCCGGTGCGGGCAGCGCCTTCGATGGCCTCGATCACGCGATCGACCAAGTCGTCGGACACGGCGGCTTCGATCTTCACTTTGGGCAGAAAATCCACCACGTATTCCGCGCCACGGTAGAGCTCGGTATGGCCCTTCTGGCGGCCAAAGCCCTTGACTTCGGTCACGGTGATACCTTGAACGCCCATGGTGGACAGCGCTTCGCGCACTTCGTCCAACTTGAACGGTTTGATAACGGCTGAAACCATTTTCATGCTGTGATTCCTCTTCTGAGTCTGGGTGCTCAAGCCGCTGGGCCAGCACCTCGGTGAGAACGAACAACACCTGCCCAACAGGCAGACGACGCTTTGGATGCAGACTGTTTCATGGGAACCCCATGACTTTGATTCAATCGCTTACACACCCAAGCACAGACCATGCCAGAGCATCCTCCGTCTAAGGCATAGCGGCACCGCAGTTGTCGCAAAAACACCCCGCTCCCACCCTTGAGGTGGGCACCGGCACCCCTCCTATGCCATGATGAAACCGCGCGCGCCGGCCCCTGGGTGTCACCCCAAAGGTCAGCGCACCAAGTCAGTGCGGCAAGGTGGTTTCTACCGCCGCCAAGCACCGTCTGCAAGCGCACCAAAACAGGGAGTACATCAAAATGGGGTTGTCATTGGTGCACAGCCGGGCCTTGCTGGGCCTGGAAGCACGTCCGGTATTTGTCGAAGTGCATCTGGCCAACGGCCTGCCCAGCTTCACCTTGGTGGGTTTGGCCGACACAGAAGTGAAAGAGGCGCGCGAGCGGGTGCGCTCGGCCATCGCCAATTCCGGGCTGGAATTTCCGTCCAACAAACGCATCACCGTCAACCTCGCCCCGGCCGACCTGCCCAAGGACTCGGGCCGCTTCGATCTGCCCATTGCGCTGGGCATTCTGGCGGCCAGCGGCCAGATCGATCCGCTGCAGCTGACCGACTGGGAATTTGCGGGCGAACTCTCCCTGGGCGGCGAACTGCGACCGGTGCGCGGCGCGCTCGCCATGAGCCTGGCTCTGCACAAGGACTCTGTACCCGGACAACGTCCGAACAACAGGTTGGGCACCCGTTTGGTGCTGCCACCCGGCAGTGCCGAAGAGGCCGCCCTGGTCCCGCAAGCGCAGGTGTACCGCGCCCGCCACTTGCTGGACGTGGTGGCGCAATTTCTGCCCGAAGGCAAAAGCCCTTCGGCAGACAGCGCGGAGCCCAGCGGCGGCTGGTCGCGGCTGGCACCCGAGCCCATTGGCCAGGCACCGAGCTACCCCGACCTCGGCGACGTGAAAGGACAAGCCGCCGCCCGCCGCGCGCTGGAAATCGCCGCCGCTGGCGGGCACAGCCTGCTCATGGTCGGCCCGCCCGGCTCCGGCAAATCCATGCTGGCCCAGCGCTTCGCCGGCCTGCTGCCGCCCATGAGCACCAGCGAAGCCCTGGCCAGCGCCGCCGTGGCCTCGCTGGCCGGGCGCTTCTCGCTGGAGCGCTGGGGCCAGCGCCCGACCTGCGCCCCGCACCACACCGCCAGCGCGGTGGCCCTGGTGGGCGGTGGTTCGCCGCCGCGCCCGGGTGAGATTTCGCTGGCCCACCACGGCGTGCTGTTTCTGGACGAGCTGCCCGAATTCCCCCGGGCGGCGCTGGAGGCGCTGCGCGAGCCGCTGGAGAGCGGCCACATCCGCATCTCGCGCGCCGCCATGCAAAGCGAGTTCCCAGCCCGCTTCCAGCTCATCGCCGCCATGAACCCCTGCCCCTGCGGTTTTCTGGGGCATCCGAGCAAAGCCTGCCGCGACACGCCCGACCAGATCGCCCGCTACCAGGGCAAGCTCAGCGGCCCGCTGCTGGACCGCATCGACCTGCACGTGGAAGTGCCCGCCCTGCCACCCGATGAACTGCTGAACCATGGCACGGGCGAAACCAGCGCCCTGGTGCGCGAACGCGTGGCCACGGCCCGCGACCGCGCCCACACCCGCCAAGGCCAGAACAACCAGGCCCTGCAAGGCAAAGAACTGGACCAATACGTGATGGCCGACGCCGCCGCACTGAAGTTCCTCAACACCGCCGCCACCCGTCTGGGCTGGAGCGCGCGCAGCACCCACCGCGCCCTGCGCGTGGCGCGCAGCATTGCCGACCTGGCGGGAGCGGATGCGGTGGGCGCAACGCACATCGCAGAAGCCGTGCAATACCGGCGGGTGTTGCGGCAGGGCTTGTAGTTGCGTGCCGCATCGCATACCGACTTCAAAACGTGTCGGGCACCCTCAACGCGATGGATCACAGACATCTAAGAAGCTGGGTAGCTGACCTGCGCTTGTTGGGTCTTATCAAGTGCACGCCCGCGAAGGTTTTATACCGTTTCCAATGGTGTGTTGTTGGGTGCGACACTATGAGCCTACTTGACGCTTTCAGACTTTTTTGACACCTGTTTCTGCCGCATTGATCCGGCCCCATGAAATATGAACCGTTCGCCCTGAGCTTGTCCTTCGACCAGCTCAGGATGATCGGGGAAAAGGGCTTCGACGGGTTCAGCCCGAACGAAACATCAGACTTCACTGGGCCGGATCAATAGAACGCCCCACGGACCGACACCATGCCCATCGGGCTATCCAAAGAAGCCCGCCAGCAGGCCATCACCTCGATCGAGCGCTATTGCCGCGAGCACATGGACGAACCCATCGGAAACGTGACGGCCGGGGGATTGTTGAATTTTTTCCTGCAGGAGATCGGCCCGAGCGTGTACAACCGTGGCGTGGCCGACGCGCAGGCGCGCATGCTGGGTCGCGTGCAGGAGCTGGACATTGAAGTCCATGAGGACGAATTTTCTTACTGGAAATCAGCGGGCCACAAGCCGCGCGGGCGTACCTGAACAGGGCCTGTTCAGCGGGGGTTGTCTGCTCAGATATGCGACGGCAACCACGTTGCCAGCGAAGGCCATACATAGATCAGCCATGCCATGAACAGGATCAGAACCCAGTAGGGCACGGCGCCGGCAAAAATTTCGCTGACTTTGATGTTGCGGTCCGGAATGGCGGCCTTGACCACGAACACGCCGATGCCAAAGGGTGGCGTCAGCACACCGGCCTCGATCACCAGAATGCCCATCAGCGCAAACACGATCGGGTCGATGCCCAAGGCCATGGCCACCGGCCAGAAGATCGGCACCGTGAGCAACATGATGGAGATGCTGTCGATCATGGCGCCCAGAAAGAACCACACAGCGACCATGAACAACAGGGTGCCGCCGGTGCCCAGGCCCAGTGACGCCAGCAGGGCCTGCACTTCTTGCGGGATGCCGTTGAGGGCGATGAGTTTGCTGTAGATCGTGGCGGTCAGCAGCAACAGCATGATGGGCGTGACGGTGCGGCCAGACTCGACAAAGGCGTCAAACACGCCGCGCCAGCGCAAGCCCTTGCACCAGGCCAGAATGGCCGCCCCGACCAGGCCGACGGCACTGCCTTCTGTGGGGGTGAAGTAACCGAACCAGATACCGCCGAGCGTGACCATGATGAGCACGCCGACACCCAGCGCGCCACCCACCTGTCCGCGCGTGAGGGCCACCCGGTCTTCCTCGGCCACTTCGGGCGCCGCAGAAGGCCTGAGCTTGGCGTAGACGACGCAGTACAGGCCGTACATGAAAGCCAGCAGCAGCCCCGGGAAAACGCCCGCCGCAAAAAGCCGTCCGACCGACTGCTCGGTGAGGATGGCCCAGACGATCATGAACACCGACGGCGGAATCAACAGCCCCAGCACCGAGCTGCCGGCGATGCACCCGGTGGCGAAGCTGCGGCTGTAGCCGGCTTCGCGCATGACCGGGTAGGCCACATGGCTGAAGGCCGCAGCGGCGGCCACGCCCACGCCTGTGACGGCGGCAAACACCGCGTTGCCGCCCACGGTGGCCACAGCCAGCCGCCCGGGCACACCGCGCAAGCCGCGGTTGACCACGTTGAACAGGTCGCTTGCTGCGCCACAGTGCGCGATCAGCATGCCCATGACGGTGAAGCAGGGGATGACGATGAAGTTGTATTCCTTGATGCCCGAGAGCGCGGTTTGCTGCAACAAATTGATCATGGGCTCCAGACCGCCCAGCGCGAAATAGAGGCCCAGGGCGGCAGAGGCCGCGAAGGCGAAAACGATGGGCACACCCACCACGACGAGCACGAGCAGCGCGATGAGGCCGCTCCACATTTCAAATGACATGTTCTGGTCCTACTCCGGCTGTTGTTCTTCTTTGGCGCCCATGCGCCCGCGCACGCCTTCGGCGACAAAGCCGACGCACACCGCCGCAGCAATCAGCCACAGCACGATGGAGCCAAAGCGAAGCGGCCAGGCGGGGATGCGGAAAGCGTCGTTGCCAAAAAATTCACCGCTGTTCCAGCCTGCAATCGAAGGCTCCCACGAGGCGATCACCATGGCCATGAAGAAGGCCGCGCCCAGCAAATAGGTGAACGCGTTGAGCTGGCTGCGCACCGCCGGGGGCACGCGGTCCAGGAAGAAGGTCACGCGCAACAGCTTGCGTTCGCGGATCACGTAAGGTGTTTGCATGAAGGTCAACAGCACCAAGCCCACGCCTGCGAGTTCGGCGGTTCCCGCAAACGGTGTGTTGAAAAAGGTGCGCGCGGTGACGTCGTAGAAAATCACCATCGTCAGAATGGTGAGCACGCAAGCGCCCATCACATGCAGGCCCAGCAGGGCCCTATCGGTCCATATCTTCATAACACTCCTCTTTGGATTCGCGCCGGGTTCAGCGCCTCTTCATCGTCGTTCACCCCGTTCCTGCGGTGTGCGAAGAACAAGGCCAACAGGCCCAGAAAAATCATCGACACCGCCACGGCGGCGGTTCTTTGCATCGCGGTACCGGGCAGCAGCGCGGTGCCGCCACTGACCACCGCCCCCACCACCATCTGTAGCATGCCAGTGAGCGCTGCCGCCATACCGGCCCGGGTCGGCATGGCTTGCATCATCACACCAATGGCGGCAGGAAAAATCACGCCATGGCCGGTTGAATAGACCAGCAGGCCCATGATCCAGGCCAGCGGCGAAGGCCACCACAGGCAGCCCACGATGGCGGCCACGCCCAGTGCCGCGCAACCGCCGCCCCAGGTACACAAGGCCAGCCCACCCATGCGCCGCGCCTGCCGTGCCGCCCAGAGGCTGCCGGCCAGGAAACCCAGATAGGTGCCCCCGAGCACAAAGGCGATATCGCGCTCGTTGAGACCCACCGTTTCTCGCAAGGCCGATGGGCCTTGAGCGATGAGCAGAAAAAACACCGAACTCACGGCTGCAAAACCGATGGCCACCCAGCGCGGCGTGCGCTCACGCCAGATCGCACCCAGCGTGTCCCAACCGGGAGCGCGGGTCGCATCGGGCCGTGTTTCCACATGCAGCCCCAACGCAACCACGCCGCCCAACGCAATCAGCACGGGCATGACGCCCAGCGTCATGCGCCAGCCACCGCCCCAGTTCAGCAACCACCAGCCCAGCACCGGCGCCACCGCGGGCATGAGCGCGAAGGCCACCGATATGATGGCCATGCCGCGCT
>NZ_JBFJMY010000098.1:0-12153 GCF_041633695.1 Hydrogenophaga sp. | reverse complement strand
GCCCGCCAGAAGGCCTGGCCGGTGGCCGAGGTGCAGGCCCTGCTGGACCTGTCATTCCCTGAGCTGATGCACCGCGCGCAGACCGTGCACCGCGAGCACCACGACCCCACCGAGATGGAGCTGGCCACGCTGCTGTCCATCAAGACCGGCGGCTGCCCGGAGGACTGCGGCTACTGCCCGCAGTCGGTGCACTACGAGACCGGCGTGCCCGCCACCAAGATGATGACGCCCGAGGAAGTGCGCGAGGCCGTGCTCGGCGCCAAGGCGGCCGGCGCCTCGCGCTTCTGCATGGGTGCCGCCTGGCGAGCGCCCAACGACCGCGACCTGGAAAAGGTCGAGGAGTTGGTGCGCGTGATCAAGGACGAGGGCCTGGAGGCCTGCTGCACCCTGGGCATGCTCACGGGTGACCAGGCGCAACGCCTCAAGGGCGCGGGCCTGGACTACTACAACCACAACCTGGACACCGCGCCCGAGCTGTACGGCGACATCATCACCACCCGCGACTACCAGGACCGGCTGGACACCCTGGGCCACGTGCGCGGGGCCGGCATCCACGTCTGCAGCGGCGGCATCGTGGGCATGGGCGAGTCCCGCGCCGGGCGCGCCGGCCTGATCGCGCAACTGGCCAACCTGGCACCGTACCCCGAGTCGGTGCCGATCAACCACCTGGTCAAGGTGCCCGGCACGCCGCTGGCCGACGAGCCCGACCTCGACCCGCTGGAGTTCGTGCGCACCGTGGCGGTGGCCCGCATCACCATGCCCAGGGCCAAGGTGCGCCTGTCGGCCGGGCGCCGGCAGATGGACGAATCGACCCAGGTGCTGTGCTTCCTGGCCGGCGCCAACTCCATCTTCTACGGTGACAAGCTGCTGGTGACCGGCAATCCCGACGTGGAAGCCGACCAGGACCTGCTGGCCCGCACGGGCATGCACACCACGCGGGCGCACGCCTGACCTTGGCCCTGTCGATGGCCGAGGCTCCCTCCGTTCAAGCAAATCCCCTATGTTCCGCACCCTGCTGAAATCCAAAATCCACCGCGCCATCGTCACCCACTGCGAGCTGCACTACGAAGGCTCTTGCGGCATCGACGAAGACCTGCTGGAGGCGAGCAACATCCGCCCCAACGAACAGGTTCACATCTGGAACGTCAACAACGGCGAACGGTTCATCACCTACGCCATCAGGTCGCCGCGCGGCAGCGGCATCATTTCGCTCAACGGCTCGGCCGCCCGGCGCGCCAGCGTGGGCGACCTGGTGATCATCGCGGCCTTCGGCATGGTGCACGAAGACAAGCTCGACGAGGCCGTGCCCCAGCTGGTGTTCCCCGACGCTGCCAACCGCATCGTCGAGATCCGCAGCGAGCCCGCAGGTCCGCAGGCCGGCGACCCGGTCATCCTGCCCCTGGGCGCCGAGCTTTGACGCAGCCCGTGTCGGCCAACGCGGCCTGGCGCCAGCGCAGCCCTGGTGGGTCAACCTGTTCGGCCACAACCACCCCGCGATCCGCGCCGCGCTGATCGACCAGCTGCACACACTGGGCCACGTGATGCTTGCAGGCTTCACCCACGGGCCAGTGGTTGAACTCTCCGAACGCCTGGCCGCGCGCACCGGCCTTGGCCACGCCTTCTACGGCAGCGACGGTGCTAGTGCCACGGAGTTCGCGCTGAAGATGAGCGCCCACCACTGGCGCAATGCGGGCCGGGCAGGCAAGTGCCGGTTTGTCAGTGTCGCCGGGGGCTACCACGGAGAGACGGTGGGCGCGCTGGCCGTGACCGACATCGCGCTGTTCCGTGAAGCCTACGCGCCGCTGGTGCGCATGGCCGCCACCGTGCCCAGCCCCGACGCCAGGCAGGCCGCGCCCGGCGACACCCCGGCCGACGTGGCCGAGGGGGCCGCCGCCTCACTGGGCGACTGGCTGGCCGAACACGCGCACGAGACCGCTGCGGTGATCATCGAGCCGCTGATCCAGTGCGCCGCCGGCAAGGCCATGCACGACCCGCTGTACCTGAAATGTGAAACGCGCGCGTGAGCTTTGCGACCGGCACCAGGTGCACCTGGTGCTCGACGAAATCGCGGTCGGCTTCGGCCGCACCGGCACACTGTTCGCGCACGAGCAGGCGGGCATCCGCCCCGACTTTCTCTGCCTCTCCAAGGGCCTGACCGGCGGCACGCTGCCACTGTCGGTGGTGCTCACCACCGACGCGGTCTATGCCGCCTTCTACGACGACGAGGTGGCGCGCGGCTTCCTGCATTCGCACAGCTACACCTGCAACCCGCTGGCCTGCCGCGCCGCGCTGGCCACGCTGGACTTCTTCGCGCAGACCGACGCGCTGCGCCAGAACCTGGGCACCAGCGAGCGGCTGGCCGCGCAGTTCGCGCCGATCTCCAAGCACCCGCGTGTGCGCTTCGATCGACGCAAGGGCATGGTCTTCGCGTGGCACGTGCTCAGCACGCCTGCCCGACTTCGGCCGCCGCTATGCCTGCCGCGCGCTGGCGCAGGGGCTGCTGCTGCACCCCATCGGCCACACGATCTACGCCATCTTATCGACGATGCCCTGGTGCGACAGTAGTGGTCACGCCACCTCCAAATCCACCATCGCCTCGATGCACAGGTTGCGTTCGTACAGCAGCAACGCGCGGATCGCGCGCAGCCTGACCGCCAGGCACGAGGCGTCGGGAGCAAAAGCCAGCTCTTCGGTCAGCGCCGAGGTGCTGTCTGCCAGGGCCTCACGATGCCGCCCCGCCTTGAACAGCAAGGCGGAAAAGATCACCCGCACCCACATGTGGCCGAAAGGCGAAGGAGCCTCCCCGAACTTCACTTGCACCTCGCGCAAGGACTGGGGGGCCACGGTGAAACGTCAATTGCATTTGTGCGCATAGGCCAGAACCGTTTGTGCGGCGCCATAGTGGAATGGGTCCTGATCTTGTGGTCCTGCCGGCCACTGGCGCACAAAGACCTGGCATAGCGGCGCAAAAAAGCATCATGGGACGACGACGTTGTCCAAGGGCCTGCAACAACGCCAGCAAGCCGCTCTCGACCACCGCCGCCGCGTCAATGGCCCCCATCGCGACCGGCTCCGACGGGCCTCCGATCGCATTCAACAAGGAGCGAACAAAGAACACCTGGTCGCGCCAGGAAGCATCGAGTCCCACCCACACGGGGTCTGCGTCTTTGCAAGCGCGAAACCATCCGCCCATCAATGTCGTCTTGCCATAGCCGACCGGCGCAACGATGGCCACGATCCGTTCATGCATGGACAAGGGCGCAATCGCCCGCCGCGCCACTGTGGCCGTCGTCAGGTCAGGAGGAGCCCCCTCGACTGCCGCCTGGGAGGACGGCGCAGCAACAAGCTGCGGCCACCGAAATCCCGCGTTGGGTTGGGTCATGTCCTCAGACACTCAGAAGGCGCACGACGACGCTGCCTCACGCTGGAGGTCCGGCCGCCCGGAATCGCGGCAGCGACACACTACCACCGACGGGTTCGCAAACCAACTCGACAGCCATGTCGAAAGTGACTGCTGAAGGGTCTGCGCCGATGAAGGAGCTGATCATCCGCGGACCTTCTTCGAGTTCGACCAGCAGCACCGCATAGGGCGTGTCCTGTTTGAAAGCCGGGCCGGGCGCCCGGTGAACCACGCTGAACGAATGCACCTTGGCGCGACCGCTGGCGGCGCGGTGCTCTAGGCGCTCGCTACCGCACTCACGGCAGATCGCCTGTTGGTAGAGCTGCACGTGGCCGCACGCTGGGCAGTGCTGCAGCAGCAGCTTGCCCTCCTGAATGCCGCGCCAATAGATGTCCGAATCTGCATCTGGCATCGGCTGTGGCTTGAGGTGGGCGTCTTTGAGGTTGATCACAGCGTGGCCTCCGTTCCCAGGATGGTGGTGGCGTTGGTCGCAAAACCGGCGCCCAGGCTGTGCACCAGGCCAAGTTCAGCGCCCGCGACCTGGCGTTCACCGCAGCTTCCGCGCAGCTGGTTGACGACCTCGTAGAAATGAAACAGCGAACCCGGCATGCCCGAGTGCGCAAACGACAGCAGGCCTCCATGGGTGTTGCAGGGGATGGCGCCGCCGTAGGTGATCTGCCCGTCTTCGACGAAGCGCCCACCTTCGCCCTTGGGGCAGAAGCCGAGGTCCTCCAGCATCATGATCACCGTGCCGGTGAAGCAGTCATAGATCCCGGCCACGTCGATGTCCTTGGGCCCGCAGCCGGCCATGGCGTAGGCCTTGGCGCTCGACTGCACCGCGCCCGTGGTGGTCAGCGAGGGCATCAAGAAGATGTGCTCGTGCGTGTAGCATTCGCCGCCGCCGAGGATGTAGATGGGCTTGGCAATTCCCAGCGCCCTGGCGCGCTCGGTCGAGGTGACGATGAAAGCTGCTGCGCCGTCGGAGATGAGCGAGCAGTCGAGCTTGTGGTAGGGCGTTGTCACCCAGCCGGAATTCAGCACGTCATCGACGCTCAGCGGATCGGTCATCTGCGCCCCCGGCGTGCGGCGTGCGTGTTCGCGGTGGATCACCGCCACCTTGGCAAATTGCTCGGAGGTGGTGCCGAACTCCTTCATGTGGCGATGCGCTGTCATGGCGAAGGTGTTGGCCACGGGAATGCCGAATGGCATTTCGTATTGCTGGTCCCGGCTTTCGGTCATCGAGCGCAGGGCCAGGTCGGGCGACAGACCAGTCAGCAAGCTGTCGCCGCCCACCACCAGAACGGTCTCGGCCAGGCCGCCAGCAATGGCGGCGGCGGCGATGTTGAACAGGGTGGCCGCCGTGGCGCCGGAGACCTGCATCGTGTTGGAGAACGTCGGCTGGATGCCGAGGTACTCACTGAAGGCTACGCTGAATCGGTGAAACGGCGAGGCGAAGGCGGAGCTGGAAAGCACGCCATCGACCTCGTGCTTGCCGATGCCGGCATCGGCAAGCGCCTTGCCTGCTGCGTCGGCGGCCAGCGCGAGCGCGCTCTTGCCCGGCACGCGGCCGACGGCCGAAATGCCGGCGCCGATGATCGCGGTTTCACCGCGGAGACTGCGCGGCGATGAGTTCGTTTGAGGGGTCATGATTGAGTGTCCAGAGTTGGAGGTCACGCCCCCGAAGCATGCACGCGTTGTCGCAATTGCGCCTTCAAAATTTTCCCCACCGGGTTGCGCGGGATGATGTCAAGGTACTCAATATGCTCGGGCAGCTTGTAGACCGCCACGCCAATTTGTTTCAAGTGGTCAACGATATCTTCCAGCGTCGGCAGCCGGGCCTTGTCCTTGGGCACGACGTAGATACAGGTCTTCTCGCCCATGATTTCGTCGGGCACCGCCACCGCTGCTACCTCTTGCACACCGGGGTGGGTGAGTACCAGGTTCTCGACCTCGGCGGCGCTTATATTGAAACCACCACGAATGATGATGTCCTTCTTGCGGTCAAAAAAGCCGATGTGGCGTTCATCGCGCACGATGAAAAAATCACCGGTGCGAAAGAAACCGTCGGCCGTGAACGAATTCTGCGCGAGGTCTGGCCGCCGGTAGTAGCCGGCAAACACGTTGGGTCCGCGATAGACCAACTCGCCCACCTCGCCTGGCCGCGTGCATTCTTGGTCTTGCTCGTCAAGCAGCTTGGCTTGTACGCCTTCCATTGTCGACGGCCATTCAAGTCCCGGCTTGCCCCACCAGGGAAAATGGTCCGATCGCATAGCGAAGTCCGGCACGTCAACCGGGCCGCCAACCAAGCCTGTGCCCTCGGTCTGCCCCCACAGGTTGCAGATCTCGATGTTCCAGCGGCGCTTGAACTCCTCCATGCTCCAGCGCGAGGGCGGCGCTGAGCCTGTGGCGATTGAGCGGATGGATGACAAATCGAGGCAGTCGACATTGGGCAGCTTGAGGATCATGTTCAGGATTGCAGGCACCAGAATCGTGAACTGAACCTTTTCCGTGAGTATTTGCTTGAGGAACAGTTCGACATTGAGCGGATGGTGCAGCAGCAGCGTGCCACGCGCTGCCAGCCAGCTCAGCCAAGCCACGGCACCCGTCATGTTGACCATCGGTGCTGGTGCCAGTACACGGTCACCCTCTTGAATGCCCGCCGTATTGGGCACCAGCCGCATCTGGTAAAGCCAGTTGTTGTGCGACATCGGACAGCCCTTGGCATGTGATTCAGTACCCGAGGACCAGCACAGGCTGAAAATATCGTTGGCACTGACGCTGACAGCGTCCAGCAGGGCCTGGTCTGGTGCCTGTGCGGCCAAAGCGGTGACGTCTTCAATCGCCACGGTGGCGTAGCCTAGCTTGGCAGCCATCGAAATGTGGTCGAAGCCCTTGAAATTTTTTACGCCGATGTAGAGCTGCGCCTGACTGGCCTCTGCGACGTTGCGCAACTCGGTTTCGCGCCACTGCATGGCCACCGGAGACAGCACGCCTCCGGCGCGGGACACAGCAAAGTACAACGCAATCAACTCCCAGACATTGGGTAACTGCGCAACCACAACATCGTCTTTTTTAAGTCCACGGCGAATCAGCCCGGTGGCAATCGCGTCGACGGCTTTGCCGAACTCGCTCCAAGTTACCGAGGTGGCGGGCGTGCCGATGAGCGCCTCACGGTCTGGTGTATCGACGATGGCCACTCGTTGCGGAACATCGACAACATGTGCCGCAACCACATCAAGCAGGGTGCGGCCCCCCCAAAGTTTGGCGGCAGTGTAGTGTTCAATCGTAGAAGGCGAATGCAGGATCATGAGTAGTTTCTTCAGAAAATTTTGATTAAATCAACGAAAAGCTTTGGTCAGCTCTGGGGATCGAAACCATGGAAGCTGGCAAACGCCTCCACATCGGTTCGTTCGGTAATGAAGGCGTTCTCCGGGGCCGACAGATCCTCGTGCCCGAGGGCGATGCCGCAGGCGAGGATTTCGTGGTCACTGATCGGCAACTGGGCGCGCGCCACCTTGTGGAACCAGGCAAACGCGGCCTGCGCACAGGTGTGCAGTCCCTGCGCGCGCGCGGCCACCAGAATGTTCTGGATGAACATGCCCAGGTCCATGAAGCTGCCAGTGTTCAAACGGCGGTCGAGCGTGACGAGCAGCCCCACCGGCGCGTCGAAGAACGTGTAGTTGCGCAGCATCTGGCGCTCGCGTGCCGCCGCGTCGTCGCGGGCGATGCCCAGGCTGGCATACAAACCGAAACCGCAGCGACGCCGGCGCTCCAGATAAGGCTCGACCCAGGTCGTGGGGTAATACGCGTACTCGGGCTGATGCCGGTCAGGCTCGTGCGTGGCCGCCTCAATGAAGGCATCACACAGGCGCTGCCGGGCCTCACCCGCCACCGCATACACCTTCCACGGCTGCACGTTGTTGCCACTCGGGGCACGCGCCGCCACGCTCAGAATGTGCTGCACCACCGAGGAAGGAACGGAGGCAGGTAGAAACCGCCTGACCGATTTTCGGCTGCGGATCGCTTCGTCGACATGCACGGATAGACCGCCTTTCTGACTACGTAGAGCTGCGGAGAAGAAACGACGCGGTGAGACTGCACCGCTGGACTCCAATACGACGTTCGGATAGGATTGCCACATGAATTCTACCAAACAACCGTTTGATTGGGCGCCTTCCCCTGAACTGATGGCGCAGTCCAACCTGACCGCTTTTTTGCACAAAGTGGGCGAGTCCGACTTCGAAAACTTGAGTGCCCGTGCCGACGCCGATCCGGCCTGGCTGATGCAAGAGGTGTTCGAGTTCTGCGACTTCCGCTTCTACCAGCCCTACACGCAGATGCTTGACACCTCGCGCGGCATCGAATGGGCACGCTGGTGCATCGGCGGCACCACCAACATCGTGCTGAACTGCCTGGAACGGCACCGCGGAACGCCGGTGTGGGACCAGCCTTTCCTGGTGTGGGAGGGCGAAGACCCGAAAAACCGCAAGTCCTTGAGCTACCGCGAATTTGACGCCGAAGTCTGCCGCCTGGCCGGAGCGCTGCAGTCGCTGGGCATCGGCCAGGGCGACCGGGTCGGCCTGTACCTGCCCAATCTGCCGGAGACCTTTGTCGCATTCTTTGCCGTACTGAAAATTGGCGCCGTGTTGATGCCGCTGTTCTCCGGCTTCGGGCCGCAGCCCATTGTCGCCCGCCTGAACGACGGCGAGGCCAAGGCGGTGCTGACGGTGGACGGCACCTGGCGGCGCGGCACGCCCGGCGTAATGAAGTCGGTGCTGGACGAAGCACTTGCCGAGGTGCCCAGCGTGCAGCACGTGGTGGTGCTGCGCCACCTGGGTGAAGCGTCCCCATGCCCGATGACGCCGGAACGCGACCACGACTGGGCCAGCCTGGTCGCCGGCCAGCCTCACGACATGCCGACCGCCGAGATGGCCGCCGACGCGCCCGCCGTGCTGCTCTACACCTCTGGCACCACCGGCAAGCCCAAGGGCTGCGTCTGGACGCACGTCGGCTTCCTGGGCTCGATGGTCACGCGCGACATGCACATCTGTGCCGATTTCAAGTCGAGCGACCGTTTCTTCTTCATGAGCGACATGGGCTGGATGGTGGGCGCCATGTGCGCCTGCATTCCGAGCTATTTCGGCGGCAGCCTGCTGGTGGCCGAAGGCACGCCCGACTTCCCCGACACGGGCCGCTTCTGGCGCCTGGTGCAAGATCACAAAGTCACCTACCTGGGTGTCGCGCCCACGCTGATCCGCAGCCTGATGCGCTACGGCGACGAAGAAGTCCAGCGCTACGACTTGTCTTCGCTGCGCATCACCTGCTCCGGCGGCGAGGCCTGGACCGAGGCGCCCTGGCGCTGGTTCTTCAAGCACATCTGCAAAGAGCGATTGCCGTTCCTCAATATTGTCGGCGGCACCGAAGTGGGCGGCTGCAACTTCACCGGCACCCTGCACCATCCCTTGCGGCCAGGCTCGTTCGGCGCGCGCGGGCTCGGCGCCGGGGTTGACATCGTCGATGAAAGCGGCGAGCCGGTCGGCGCGGGCCAGGTCGGCGAGCTGGTGCTGCGCAACCCCAACATCGGCTTCACCAAGAGCCTGTGGCGCGACGACGAACGCTACCTCGACAGCTACTGGCGCACCATTGCGGGCGTCTGGGTGCATGGCGACTTTGCGATGCGCGATGCGGACGGCCTGTTCTACATCCTCGGACGCAGCGACGACACGATTAAGGTCTCAGGCAAGCGCACCGGCCCGTCGGAGATCGAAACCCTGCTCACCGGCACCGGCAAGGTGTCAGAGGCGGCGGTGATCGGCGTGCCCGACGAGATCAAGGGCTCGGCCATCGTCTGCGTCTGCGTGCCGATGCCCGGCGTGGCGGCGGACGCGGCGCTGAAGGCCGAACTGTCGCAGGCGGTCGTCCATGGCATGGGCGCCTCCTACCGCCCCCGGCAGGTGCTGCTGGTCAGCGACCTGCCCAAGACGCGCAACATGAAGATCATGCGCCGCGTGGTGCGGGCGTTGTACAAGGGCGACAGTCCGGGCGACTTGTCGTCGCTGGTCAACCCGGAAACGGTGGCCGAGCTGCAGGGCAAACTTGCAAAAGCTTGAGCCTGGTTGTGCGCCATATCCTGCCCTGACGGGCAGGATGTGGCCCCGGATTTTTCACGCCTCTGACGATGTCGCCGCAGTATGCGACGCCGTCAGCAAATCGCAAACCACCTGCAGTTCCTCGTCGTCACGCGGCCCATAGACCATCACGATGTTCCCGGGCAGGCCATATTGACCCGCCAGCGGATGCAACTCCGCCCAGCCGTTTTCGATGACCTGGGGAACGATCTCGGGCGGCAAGGTCATGTGCAGACTGCCGTCACTGGGCGGGTGGATGTGGGCGAACTCCTTGCCGAACATGAAGGCGCCGAAGGACTGGCATCCGCATCGCGGTAAATAAAAAGCACGCGCTCCGGGAACAGACACCTGGCTCGGACCAACTTCCACGCTGCCCAGGGACTGCCCCCTCTCGAAAACCAGCTCTTGCAGTTCTACCGGCGCATTCTGTTCAAGCTGCGTGTGCGGGTCGCTTGGCGTCGTTTGTGGGCGAGCGCCACGGCGCTGATGGCTGAGATAACTTGTCATGCGGTTCTCCGTCTTCGCACTTCATCGTTTGTTGCTGTACACCTGCCGCGAGGGTAACCGGCAACACCCCTCCGGCGACAAGCGCCTACCGGCCCAGCAAGCCACCGCCACTCAGACCCCGCCTTCCTGGCCGAACCTGAAGCTGGAGACGGTGACGCCGCCAAAGAAGCCTTCCTCGTGGTACACGCACACGGTTTCATCATGCCCGGCGGCACCCACCGCCACCATCAGGGGCAGCAGATGGTCTTCTTGCGGATGGGCCACGCGGGCGGCCGGCGCGTCTTGCCAGTCGATCAGCCGCTGCTCACGCTGGTGCGGCTCGGTGGTGATCAAGGTCTGCTGCAGCCAGTCGTCGAATTGCATTGACGGCCCTGCGGCGGACGGCCCCATGCGGCGCGTGTTGTCGTAGCTCAGCCCGCTGCCGACGATCAGCACGCCCTGCTCGCGCAGCGGCGCCAGGGCACGGCCGACGGCCAAATGCTCTGCCGGGTCATAGCCCGCGCGCAGTGACAGTTGCACGACCGGCACATCGGCCAGCGGGTACATCACCACCAGCGGCGCGAAGCTGCCGTGATCGAACCCGCGCTGGGCATCGAGCCGCGCCGAGAACCCTGCGGTCTGGATCAACTGCCGCGCCTGCTCGGCCAGCGCTGGCAGGTCCGGAGCCAGGTACTGGACATGGTAGGTATGCTCGGGGAAGCCAGCGTAGTCGTAAACCATGGGAGGCCGTTCGGCGGCCATCACGGTGAACTCGCGCTCCTCCCAATGGGCGGAGATCACGAGCACCGCCTTCGGTCGCTCGCCGAGCTGGCGCGGCATGTCCCGCAGGGACTGCGCCAGACGGTCGTACATGCCGTTGGACTGCGCCATCATGTATCGCCAGGGCCCACCGCCGTGTGAGATGAAGTAGGTCGGCAATCGCTCCGTTGTCACGGGCATGGTCCGCTCTTACAGAGCTTTATGCGTGCCGTCGCAAAGCGCGCCGTTCTTGCTTTGCTTGCAGCCGCAAAAATAGACAGTCTTGCTTTCGTCGGCGCTGTAGTTGGTCGGCACGAACTCGCCGCCCTTGTGGCTGCCGTCGCAGAACGGCTGCGATTTGCTGAGACCGCAGGCACACCAGTAGTAGTCCTTGCCTTTTTCCACGTCGATTGCGAACGGCGTGGTGGCGGCGATATGCGGCTTACTCATGTTGAGCTCCTGAGGATGATTAAGAAGTGATACGGCATTGGTTGAAGGCATCAACGAAAGCGCGGCTGATGGGCAGCCTCTTTGAGACTGGATGTCTACCCGACTGACCATGAGGAATAGCTTAATGTTTAATTTTGGTTAATCAATAGCTGTATTATTAACACATCATTTCCTCACAAGAAACCATAAATGGATCGTCTGACCAGCCTTCGCGTTTTCAGGGAAGTGGTCGAGGCTGGCAGCTTTTCCCGCGCCGCGGCGCGCCTCACCATGTCCGCTCCGATGGCCAGCAAGCATGTCGCCCAGCTCGAACGAGACCTCGGTGCGAGGTTGCTGCACAGGACCAGCCGCAAGCTCAGCCTGACGGAGGCCGGCGCGATGTACTACGCACAATGCCGCGAGGCGCTCGACACGCTGCAGGCTGCCGAAGCGGCGCTTCGGCAAAGCGCGCAGGCACCACGCGGACAATTGAAAATCAGCGCGCCCGTCTGGTGTGCAAACCGGCATTTCGCCAGCGTACTGGCGGCCTACCGCAACACCTATCCGGAGGTGCTGGTCGACATGCGACTGGAGAACCGCAAGATCGACCTGGTCGCCGACGGCTACGACCTCGCGCTGCGCGCCACGCGCGAACTGTCCCCGGCGCTGATTGCACGGCCGATTTGTCCCGTGCAGTTCCACCTGGTCGCAACCCCGGCTTACCTGAAGCGCGAAGGCTCTCCGCGCAGACCCTCCGATCTGGTCAGGTGCAGCGCCGTGGTACCCAACTACGTGAACCTCGATGGCCTCGAAATGCAGGGACCTGCCGGCAAGGCGCGGATCAAGCTGAATGCGGTGATGCGCTCGGACGACAGCACGCTCACCTATCACGCGATGCACGCCGGCATGGGCATGGCGTTCCTCCCCGAATGGACGGTCGACGACGATCTG
>NZ_JBFJMY010000097.1:0-12229 GCF_041633695.1 Hydrogenophaga sp. | reverse complement strand
TCCTAGACCTTATTCAACGCAGGTGAACGATGCCGCTGCGTTCACATCGTTTGCCCCTGCGTATTTGGGCCACTTGGGATAGTCGCAAAGCGGCCGCGACCGGCCCGGCACCCCCACGGTGTCCACCGTCACCTGATTCGACGGGCCCACGCCTTGCTCGGCCCATTGCTCCAACGCGGTCAACGAGTCCCAGGTGGCATTGAACACGGTGCTGACGGCGTGGCCCAGACCGGGCACCTCGTAGTACCGCGCAAAAGACCGCACACGATCGGTCCCCATTTGTGTCTGCAGTCGCTGGTAGTACATCTCCGTGGCACGCGAGCTGACCAAAACGTCGGCCAGACCATGCGCCAGCAGCAGCTTGCCTCCACGCGCTGCAAAAGCCGAAATGTCGGTGCTCGTGTCGAGCTGTCGGCTGAGTTCGCTGATGCGGCTGGCCCAAGGACCTGGATTTTCGGGGTCTAGCAGCAAGGAGTTGAAGGTGGCGTCCCGGGTCACCGAGTACTTGATCCATTGATCGACCAGCACGCTGACGTAAGGCGCCGAGCGCGGCATCGGCATGGCCGGCTGGCTGGTGCCCAGGGCCAAAAAGGTCACCACCGGCTGCAAAGGCGAAGGGTTGCTGGTGATGCCCAGGTCGGCGCCCCAGACGTTGTAACCGGGGTAGTGGGTTTCGCCACTGGCCAGCGGGAAGTTGAACACCGTCCCGGTATTCATGACCTTGAGTGCCTGGATTTGCGCATCGGACAGGCAGGTGTCGCCGGTGTCCGAGCCCCCTGGACAGCGCAACGGCTGGCCGCCCACGGTGGCCACGGATGGATTGAAAACGGCATTGCACTGCCGCTGATAGCTGATGAGGCCGTCCGTGACACCGTCCAGCGCATCGCAAGCTTCCATCGCCGCCTGGTAGACCAGCACCCGCTTGGGTGTGTTCGGATAGGCGCCGGGCTGGGACAGCGCGATGTTGGTGCGGTGCCCGCCCAGCAAAGCAGCGGCGTCGTTCCAGGCCGGGTACCAGGCAATGGCGGCATCCCAATCCGCCGGCCAGCGCTGGATCGCCGCCAGCGCCTCGCGACCGCCGGTGGAGCCACCGGCGAAATAGGTCTTGCCCGGGCTGGCCGCGTAGCGCGCGCGGATGATGTGCTTGGCCGCGTCGTGGGTTTTCTTCAGTGCGTCGCCGCCGAAGTTGCGCACCGCTTCGTCGTTGGTGCCCCAGGACCCGTCTTGCGAACCGAAGCCGTTGGCCTGGTGGCCCGAATCACTGGCGAAGGTGGCATAGCCACGGCCAATGGGCGTGGCCTGATCGGTGGGGCCGTTGGGCACGTTGCCCCGGATGTTGGGGATGGAGCCGTTGAAGCCACCTCCACCGAACATCAACGCCTTGTTGTTCCAGGCGGTGGGCAGCGCCACGTTGAAGCGGATCTCGGGCGCCGTGGCGTCGACCGGGGCAATGCGCCCGACCACCAAGCAGTGTTCGGGGATCGTTGCTGCGCCGCTGCCACTGGTCGCCACCAGCGTGGCGGTCTGCACGCTGGCGCCCGAGGTCGGCAAAGCAATGGCCGAGGCGGGGATCGCGTGTCCCACCAGCTGGGCGCAGCTCAATGGCTGAGCGACAGGGACGGGCTCTGCCGGGTCGCTGCCACCGCAAGCGATCAGCGTGCTGGCCGCCAGCATGCATCCCCACCGACCTGGGCCGGTGATGTACTTGAACTGTCTCATCTTGTCTCCTTATGGGTTGGATATCGAGCGGCTCACGGCGGAGGCGCCCGCAGACAGTCTGTTGGCGATCGGGCCTTGCTTCTATGTGCACGGTGAACACCGCCGGGACCAAGTCCATGTGCGCGTGCGCCAGGGCGTTTTTGATCCGCAACGCTTCGTCTGCCGCGCAGGGTCCTAGGCGCTGACGCGGTCGTCCAGACCGGCCTTGGTCAATTCGTGCTGGTACTGCTCCCAGCCAGAAGCGGGCACAACTTCGCCGCGACGGTCCTGCACCCGTCCAAGCTGGCCGCGCAGCGCCTCGGCGGCGTCGCCGGCGTCACCCACCCAAATGCCCTGCGTCATCGTGATGTGGGCGCTCTCGAAGCTGCCCGCACCGGCCAGCAGGATCATGCGTGTCGGCGCGTCGTCGTCCACCAAGGCGATGAGGCCGGGGCTGACCTTTTCAGGCCCAAGACCCGCCAGCGCGCCCTCGGACAGAATGCCCTCGGTCATGCCGGTGGCGGCGCTGGGTGCCAGACAGTTGACGCGTATGCCGTGCTTGATGCCCTCCAGGGCCAGGGTTTGCATGAGGCCGACCAGGGCCATCTTGGCGGCGCCGTAGTTGGCCTGACCGAAGCTGCCGTACAGCCCCGACGAAGAGGTGGTCATGACGATGCGGCCATGGCCTTGCTCGCGCATCGTTTCCCACACCGCCTTGGTGCAGTGCACCGAACCCATGACGTGCACCTCCAGCACCAGGCGAAAGTCGTCCAGCGACATTTTGGCGAACGACTTGTCCCTCAGAATGCCGGCGTTGTTGACCAGGATGTCAACACGGCCCCAGGCGTCCATGGCCTGGGCCACCATGGCCTGCATCTGCTCGAACTGGGTCACGTCGCCGCCGTTGACGTGGGCTTCGCCCCCCGCACGCCGGATGGTCTCCACCACCGCGCGGGCATTCGAGCCTTCGCGGTCCGCGCCCAAGTCGTTCACGAGCACCCGCGCGCCGTGCCGCGCCAGCTCCAAGGCGTGGGCGCGCCCCAGGCCTCCGCCCGCGCCGGTGACGATGGCTACTTTGTTCTGCAATACCTTGCTCATAGTTTTCCTCTTCAGATGGATGTTTGTGTGTGCTGTGCTGTGCTCAAAAGGCGACGGCGTGTGCGCCCTTGAGGTCCAGCATCGTCCTGGCCTCGGCGGGCGTGGCGACCTCCAGCGAGAGCTCTTCCAGAATGCGGCGGATTTTGCGCACCTGATCCGCGCACGAATGGGCCAGTTGCCCCTTGCCCAAGTACAGGCTGTCCTCCAGACCGACGCGCACGTTGCCGCCCATCACGGCGCCCATGGTGAGCAGCGACATCTGGTGGCGCCCGGCCCCCAGGACGGAAAAACGGTAGCCGTCGCGCCCGAACAAGCGGTCGGCTGTGCTCTTCATGACGTACAGGTTCTCCGGATCCGGCCCCAGGCCGCCCAGGATGCCGAAGATGGACTGGATGAACAGCGGCCCCTGGACCAGGCCTTCATCCACAAAATGGGCCAGGTTGTAGAGGTGCCCGACGTCGTAGCACTCGAATTCGAAGCGCGTGCCGCAGTCCTCACCCAAGCGCTTGAGAATGTGTTTGATGTCGCGGAAGGTGTTGCGAAAGATCAGGTCTTCCATGCCTTCGATATAGGGTTTTTCCCAGCCGTGGCGCCACTCCTGGATCTTGTTGGCAGCCGGGTGGATGGAAAAGTTCATCGAGCCCATGTTGAGCGAGCACATCTCGGGCTTGGCCTGTAGCGGGTAGGCCAGGCGCTCTTCCAGCGTCATGCGGGTGCTGCCGCCGGTGGTGATGTTGATCACCGCGTCGGTGGCGGCCTTGATGCGCGGCACGAACTGGTCGAACACCTTCGGGTCCGCCGTCGGGCTGCCGTCGGCGGGGTTGCGTGCATGCAAATGAAGAATGGCCGCCCCGGCCTCTGCTGCTTCAATGGACTGAAGCGCAATGTCGTCGGGCGTCAACGGCAGGTAGGGCGACATGCTGGGCGTGTGCACCGAGCCGGTGACGGCGCAGGAAATGATGACCTTGTTCAGAGTGCTCTCCATGGTGTGGTTGGAAGGGGTGGGGATGGCGACAGGCCTCATACGGCCAGCCAGTCGGACAGCAACTGTTCATCGGCCATCAGGGCCTGCGGCGAGCCTTCGAAGACGATGCGCCCGTGCCCCATCACGCAGACACGTGTGGACACTTTCAGCGCGATGGCCAGCTTTTGCTCGACCAGCACCACCGACACACCGCGCCGGTGCATGTCCTGGATGCACTCGCCCACGGCGGTAACGATCTTGGGGGCCAGGCCTTCGGTCGGTTCGTCGATCAACAGCACCAAGGGGTTGCCCAGCAGGGACCGGCAGATGGTGAGCATTTGCTGCTCACCGCCCGAGAGGCTGCCCGCCTTGGTGTTCCGGCGTTCTTGCAGGCGCGGAAAGTAGTCGAACATTTCCTCCACTGTCCAGCGCGCCGCGCCCGAAACTGCGGGCTGCTCGCCCATGCGCAGGTTCTCGTCCACCGTGAGATTGGCAAAGACTTCGCGCTCCTCGGGCACATAGCCCAAACCGGCGCGGCAGATCACGAAGGGACGCTGCCCCGTGAGGTTTCTCCCTTGCAGATGCACCTCACCCGCGCTTGGCGGCACCAGGCCCATGAGTGCCTTCATGGTGGTCGAGCGACCGGATCCGTTGCGCCCCAGCAGGCTGACGACTTCGTTCTGACGCACCTCGAAGGAAACGCCATGCAGTATGTGGCTCTTGCCGTAATGGGCGTGCAGTTGTTGCACGCTCAGCAGTGCCTGGTCGGGGTTCATGCCGCCACCTCTTCGCCCAGGTAGGCTTCTTTCACAGCCGCGTTGTCGCGGATCTCGTCGGGCGTTCCGGTCGCGATCACCTGGCCATAGACCAGCACGCTGATGCGGTCGCTGATGGAGAACACCACTTGCATGTCGTGTTCGACGATGAACAGCGTACGGCCCCGGGTGAGCTCGCAGATCAGCTCGGCGGTGTAAGCGGTTTCATCGTTGGACATGCCCGCCATCGGTTCGTCCAACAGGATCAGCTGTGGGTCCAAAGCCAGCGTCATGGCGATCTCGAGCGAGCGCTGTTCGGAGTACGACAGCTCGGCGGCCATCATTTGCGCCTTGGCCTGCAGACGCACCTGCTCCAGCAGCCGTTCCGTCTGGTCGCGCACCCGTTGATTGAGGTCGATGAACCGCCAGAAGCAGTACTGCAGACCATGTGAGCGCATGACCGCCAGACGCAGGTTCTCGAACACGGTCAGCTTGGGAAAGAGGTTGGTGATCTGGAACGAGCGCGCCAGACCCAGGCGGTTGACGGCCTGGGGCGAGAGGCTGTTGATACGTTTCCCCTGGAAAAGGATGTCACCGGCCGTGGGCTTGAGGTTGCCCGAGATCAGGTGAAAGACGGTGGACTTGCCAGCGCCGTTGGGACCGATCAAGGCGTGCCGCTCCCCTTGCCGCAGGTCCAGATCGACCCCACGAATGATCTCGGTAGGACCGAAGGATTTTTTCAAGCCGCGAAGGGACAGAATGGATTCGCTCATGCGGACTCCTGCATGGGTAAAGCGGACGTGGAGGCGGTGGCCCCGCCAACCGGACGTTCGTCCTGGACGGCTTGCAGCTGACGCCGCGTGAAGTAGACGAGCACACCACCCACGACCAGCAAGACCAGCGGAATGGCCCAGGTCAGGAACGCGGCGGGCGCCCATTCGACGCCGTACAGCGGGATCGGGGGCCAGGGGACCGCTGGATCGGCGCTCAACATCGCGCGGTAGTCGCGCGAGAACAAGCGCCGCAACATCTCCACCAGAAAGGCGGTGCCGCTGGCCAGCAACATGGTGGCGCTGAAGAAACCCAGCAACACCGGCAGCACGCGCCACGGTCCCACCCGGCGCCACAGCAACACCGCGCCACGGATCAGCCCGGCCAGACCTTGGGGCATGAACATCATCACCACCACAAACAGGATGCCCTGGTAGAGCAACCAGGACTGCGTGAGGTCGGACACCGCGTAGCCGAAGAAGGTCATGAGCGCCGCGCCCAATGCAGGCCCGAGAAACGTGCCCACGCCACCGATGTAGGTGTTGAGAACGGCCGCTGCCGACAAGGTGCTTTCAAACAGCACATAGTTGGCCGCCTCGTTGCTGACGACCTGCAGTCCGCCCGCGATACCCGAGAACATGGCGGACAACGCGAACACCAGCACGCTGAGCTTGTGCACGTCGTACCCCAGAAAGGCCAGGCGGTGCCGGTTCTCCCGCAGGCCCATGGCCAGACGACCCAACGGTGTGCGGGTATAGAGATAAAGCAACAACAGCGAGGCCAGCACCCAGATCAGGGTCAGGTAGTAGACCTCCGTGGTGGAACCAAAACCCAGCCCCAAGGACGGCATGCGCATACTGGAAACGCCGGCCTCTCCCCCGAACACGCTCTTGAGGTGGGGCGCGATGGAATGCAGCAGCTCGGCGATGGCCAGGGTGATCATGGCGAAGTAGGTGCCGGTGCGCTGGGTGGAAAACCAGCCGGCCGCCCCGCCCACCAACAGCCCGCCAAGGGCCCCCGCCAGTGGCAGCAGCGGCGTGGGTACCAGGCCCGCGCCGCCCAGCGCATTCATTGCATGCACGGTGGCGAACGCGCCCACACCAAAATAGGCGGCGTGGCCAAAGGACAACATGCCGGCCTGGCCGCACACCACGTTGTAAGCCGACGCGAACAAAGCGGCGATCAGCATCTGTATGGCTGCATTGAGCAGCCCCATGGAGAGCAGCCAGGGCAGACCGAGCAGAGTGATCAAGCCCAGACCCAGTGCAGCCAGTGTGAAAGTGCGAGCATTCATGGCATCAGGCCTTTTCGCCCATCAGGCCCGATGGCCGAACCAGCAGGACCAGCAGCATCAACGCAAAAGGCAGCGTCGCCGCCAAGCTGGAAAGTTCGAGCGTGAGCAGGCCACCGATGTCTTCCGCCCAGGCTCGGGCGCCGAAAACGCCCAGCAGATCGGCCAAACTCGCGTCCACCGAGACCGCCAGCGAGGTGATCACACCGATCAACAGCGAGGCCAGCATGGCACCTTCCAGCGAACCCAGGCCACCGACCACCACCACCACGAAGACCATCACCCCCAACTCAAGCGCCATGTTGGGGTTGGTTGTGTAGAAGGCGCCCGCCACCGCACCGGCCAGGCCCGCCAGCGCCGCGCCCACACCAAAGACACTCATGAAGACCAGTGGCACGTTGTGACCCAGCGCCTCGGCCATATGGGGTTTGTAGATGGCCGAGCGCACGACGATGCCCACCCGCGTGCGCGTGAGCAGCAGATAGATGACGGCGAACATGGCGCCCGCCACCAAGCCCATGAATATCCGATAGGCTGGATAGCTTGCGGTACCAATGGCGAAAGCGGAAAAGTCGAGGAAGGCCGGCACCCTGTAGTTGACAGGGTAGTTGCCGAAGAAGAGCTTGAGCAGCTCTGCAATGATGAAAGACAGACCGAAGGTCAGCAGCAACTCGTGTGCGTGGCCGTGGTGGTGGACACGGCGCAGGAAATAGCGCTCAACAACCACGCCCACCAGACCGACCAGCACGGTGGCGGCCACCAGCGCCCATACGAAACCGAGCACCTCGCTGAGCGAATAGGCGAAGTACGCGCCCAGCATGTAGAAGGATGCATGGGCGAAGTTCAGCACGCCCATCATCCCGAAGATGAGCGTCAGGCCGGCTGAAACCATGAACAGCAGCAAGCCGTAGATGGCGCCGTTCAACAGGGAAACGATGAGGGTGTCCATAGGTGTGGGCGTCCCAGCAAAAATAGAGGTCGCAACGGGGCGCACAAGCGCCCGCCGGGAACCGTTGGAGAAAGAGGGGAAAGGGCGCCGCCAGGGCGCCCGAGTGGAAGTCGCCTGTCCGGTCAGATCCGGTCAGGCAGGGCGCTGCATCTTGCAGCTGGCCTGGGCCGGCGTGGCGGCCTCCTGTGCCGCGAAGCGCTTCACCGGTTTGAAGCCCATGTCCGTGTTGTCCACTTTGTACTTGGCGTCTTTCGACACCGTGGACACCACCATGGGCAACAGGGCCTGGTGATCTTCCGCGCGCATGCTGATCTCGCCCAGCGGCGTGGTGATCTTGGTGGACTCCAGTGCGCGGGCCAGCGCGTTCACACTGAACTGACCGCCTTCGGGTTTGACGCGCTTGAGGGCATCGCCCACCATGAGCAGGCCAAAAACGGTCTGTGCGTCCGTGGCCGCCGGCATGATGCCCGTCTTCGCGCGGAAATCACTGGCGAACTTGTCGCCCTCTGCGCCACCGGCTTCGGCGTTGAAGGTGTGTGCGATGAAGTGGCCCACCGCCAGATCGCCCGCGTTTGCGATATTGCCCGGTTGGTCCAGGAAAGTGGTGCCAAAACGGGCTTTGAGTCCGGAGGCGCGGGTGGCCTTCATCAGCAGCAGCAAGTCGTTGGACCAGTTGCCGGTGATGACCGTGTCCACCTTCGCTGCACCGATCTTGGCCACATAGGGCGCAAAGTCCTGGATGCGGTTGACGTCGTGCAGCGTCTTCTCGACCACTTCGTAGCCACCGCGGCTCGCGTTGTCCACGACGGCCTTCTCCATGTCCTGGCCCCAGGAGTAGTTCTGGTTGATGGCATAGACCCGGGTACCCAGGGCGTCCGCCTCCTTCATGGCCATCACCAGAGCCTTGGTGCGCACCTGCGCGTTGCCGCTGAAGCGGAAGTGGTGGAAGTGGCACTTCTCGCCAGTCAACTCCAGGGCTTCGGCGCCCACGTTCAGATACACGACTTCCTTGCCGGGGTTGCGCAGGTTGTGCTTGCGCACGTCCTCCGTGAGCTGCCCGCCCACAGCCGACGACGCGCCCTGCACGACCATGTGCACGCCATCGGCGATGGCGGCCTTGAGCTTGTCGGCCGCGCCGGTCGGTCCACCCTGGTTGTCGTATTCCAGCAGTTGAACGGGCTGGCCATTCCAGCCGCCCTCTGCATTGATGCGGTCAACCGCATAACGCGCAGACGTGCGGTACATGAGGCCAGAGGCGGCTTGCGGACCTGAGAGGGTCTCGATCACGCCGATCTTGACCGTCTGGGCGGACGCGGCGCCACTGGCGGCGATACAGGCAGCAGCGATGCAGGCAGGGTGGAACAGTTTCATGAAGTCTCCTTTTATGGACATGGTGGATACGTACCGGTTGCAGGTTTTCAGAGGTACTCGAGATTGCCGTCCACGCTGATGGCCTGGCCGGTGATGTGGCGGGCAGCGGGGGCGCAGAGAAACAGCGCGGTGGCCGCCACGTCTTCGGCGGTGACCATGCAGCGCAAGGAAATTTTTCGCAGGTATTCCTCGCGCATCGCTTCCACACTGGTGCCGGTGGTGGCCGCCCGGGCGGCGATCACGCCACTCATTCGCTCACCTTCGACGGTGCCGGGCAGGATGGCATTCACACGCACCCCTTTGGGACCCAGCTCAATGGCCAGAGATTTCATGAGGCCCACGATGGCCCACTTGGTCGAGGCGTAGGGCGTGCGGTACGCGTAGCCGAGCCGCCCGGCCACCGAACTCATGGCGATGATGGAAGGACTGGCCGTGGATTTTTTGAGCAGGGGAACAGCGCCGCGGGCAAAGAGGAAATGGCTGTTGAGGTTGACGTCCATGGTGCGCTGCCATTGCCCGACGTCCAGCTCCTCGATCGGACCGGTGGGCCCAGCAATACCTGCGTTGTTGACGAGCACATCGAGCCCACCAAAGCTGCCCATCACGTCTTCAAAGACCAGACCCACGTCTCGCTCGTCAGAAGCATCGGCCACGCTGGCGGTGATCCCAGGCGCTGCGCTGGTCAGGCGATCGATGGCCGCACGGTCGATATCGCATACGTGGACGCGGGCCCCTGCTTCGCTGAAGGCGCGTGCGATGGCGGCGCCGATGCCGCTGGCACCGGCGGTTACCAGAACGCGGAGGCCGGGCTGTGGCACAAGTGAATTCAAGATGGTCATGTCAGATCGGGTTTGCTCGGCTGATGAATGCCCTGCGGCATGTACTGGCCCGCAGCGGCAGAACCAGACTGGTCCAAACCTCAGCGCACCCCGAGACTGTTCCCGATATGGGCCCTTCGATCTATGTGGCCCAAGAACACTTCGAACGCGGTTGACATGTAGCCGAAATACTCCGTGAAAACCCTATGGATGGACCGCTTTCCGACGCCCACTGGCGGCCTGCAATCTGCTAGGCTGCGCGTCTCCCAACGCCCACCCGTATCCACTGGAGAAACAGCACATGGCCATTGCAATGGATGCCGATGTGGCCGAACGGCTCGGTGAAGAGCTTGTCCGGCTTCTGCACAGGGGCACCACGCCACAGGAGTTGTCCGCACTGCTGACGCGGGTGGACGTGTTGCCAGCAGCCACTTCACGCAAAGCCGATCTGATCGAGCTGGTGCGCATGGCCATGGCGACCCACAACCGCCTGGATGTGCAACAACAGCGCGAGAGCGGCATGCTGGCGGTGATCGAATCGGCACGCGATCTCTCCAGCCGGCTGAACCTTCCCGAACTGCTGCGCACGGTGGTCTCGCGGGCCCGGCGCCTGCTGGGCTCGCAGGTGGCGTGGTTGTCCGCCTACGACCCTGCCCTTGACGCCTTCCACGTGCTCGCGAGCGACGGCGCACTGTCCAAGGGCACCGGCGCGATGCTGGCCGCGCGGGACCGCGGCATCGTGAGCGTGGTTGTCAAGACGGCGCTCCCATTCACGACGACGGACTATCTGCACGACACGCGGTTTCCCCACGATCCGCAGCTCGACTCCACCTTCCGCGACGAAGGCATCGCAGCGGTGGTCGGCGTGCCGCTGCTGTGGGAGGGTGAAGTGATCGGCCTGCTCTTCGTGGCAGACCGCTACAACCGCACCCACACAACACACCACATTTCCATCCTCAGCACGCTGGCCACACACGCGGCCGTCGCCATCAAGAACGCCATGGCGTTCGAACAGACCAATGCCGCACTGCGCAGCTCTGAGGCCGCCCACTCTGAACTGGAGCGCCACAGCCGCAGCGTGCAGGCGGCAGCGGAGGCGCACGATCAGATGACCTCCTTGCTGGCCAAGGGCTCCCCACTGGCCACCATCTGCCAGGCGGTCGCGCAGATCATGCAAGGCGATGTGCTGGTGCTCGATGAGGTCGGTCAGATCGTTAGCCGAGGCACCGCAGACGGATATGCGGGACCGGGCGCGGCCGCGCACGACCCCCATGGCAACCACAGCGACGCCCTCATGAAGGCCCTGGGCAACAGCCGCCGCACCGGTCGATCCGTACTGGCTTACGAGACGTCAGATGAATCCTGCAGACTCAACGCCGTGATCGGCGGCAACGATGTGCTCGGATCGATGCTGCTGTTTCGCCATGAGCCCCTGGACAGCGTGGCCGTCCGCACCTTCGAACGCAGCGCCAACATCATTGGCATCGTGCTGCTCTCGCGAGAGCGCGCTGAGGCCTCCCAGAGCCGGGATCAATCCAACCTGTTGCGAGGGCTTCTATCGCCCCGCCAGGACGATCTGAACCAACTGTGCGAGCGCGCCGATCATTTTGGACTGGACCTGACACGACCCACCTCGATTCTGCTCATGCAGGCCCGTGCGCCCGACGCGAGCCACTTGATCCGGCGCATGCGTTCCAGCCCCCTGCCAACCACCGCCTTGCTCGATGAAATCGATGGCGTCTTGACGGTTCTTTGCGCCACGACACGGGCGGACGAGGTGCGCCGTTCGGTCGAAGAAGTCGCCAGGCAGCTCTGCGGCACCGGATACCTGGGGGTGCTGTCGCGGCCCCTTGCGCAGCCATCGGAAATTCCCGCGTTGTACGCGTCGCTGCGACGCGCACTACCCGTGTTGGACCGCATCGGGCTGGGCGGGCATGTCGTGGGCCAGAACGAGCTGGCGCTGTATTCCACGCTCTTTGACTCCCACGACCAAGCCAGTCTCAAGGCCTTCCTCGAATCCACCATCGGCCCGCTGCGCGCCTACGACCACAAGCGCGGCTCCAGCCTGGCGGCCACCTTGCTGGACTATTTCGACTGCAACCAGAACGCCAAAGCCGCCGCCGAAAGACTGGGCATCCATGTGAATACGATGCGCCAACGCCTGAGCACCGCTGAGGGGCTGGTGGGGCACTGGGGAAATGCCCTGCGCGCCCTCGAACTCCATGTCGCACTTCGTCTCTGGGTACTCAGCAACGGCCAGTAGTTGCCTGGGATGCATGGCACCCGGCCTGTTTGGGCCTATGAATGGCCGATCAGCGCCCACACCGGCAATTTGAAACACTATGTAACACAACCGGTGCCTGGGCTCCCCCCTGCAGGGGCAGCGGCAGCCACCCCTGTGCGGACCTCTAGGAGCCTGCGCGGCAGAAGAAGCGTCGGCTGCAAATCGCCCGCAGCGGTCCATTTTTTACCGTCTTTTTGCCCCATAGCCGGGCTATGGGGCTGCAAATCCGG
>NZ_JBFJMY010000096.1:0-12289 GCF_041633695.1 Hydrogenophaga sp. | reverse complement strand
TTGACCGTGATGATGGACTGGCAACCCGTGACCGCGTTGTGCCCACCATGGAACACGGCCACCTCAGCACCCATCTCCCAGCGCACCTCGTCCGCCGCGTAGTGCAAAACGGCTTCCTCAAGACTGATCCACGACTGTGGCAGTCCTTGGGCGGAGAGTTTCAAGACCTTCACAACGGGGCTCCTTGATGCAATGCAACCGGAACAACCCATGCCTGCGGCACAGGGAAAAGGGCAAGCGGGTGCTGGCACGAAGCCTGCTCTTTAGTATGTCAATATAGCAAGCTTTTGTGTCAGGCTCCCACATGGCGCAAGGATATCCTTGCGCAACCAGTGCCACCACCGCCTTTCCGCCACGCACGGAACCCGTCTGCAACGAACCGCACGCTCTCACACCGCATGAAAATCTTCCGAGGACTCTGTACACCGGGCCGGGCGCCCATCAACAGCGGGGGCTGCGCGCTCACCATTGGCAACTTTGACGGTGTGCACCGCGGACACCAGGCAATGCTGGCGCTTCTGAACAACGAGGCCCACCACCGGGGTGTGCCCAGCTGTGTCATGACCTTCGAGCCACACCCACGGGATTTTTTCGCGGCCCTGCACCACAAGCCCGAACTGGCGCCGGCCCGCATCGCCACCTTGCGCGACAAGCTCGAAGAACTGGACCGCTGTGGCGTCGATCAATGCGTGGTCCTGCCCTTCAACGCCCGGCTGGCCGGCCAAGCGCCACAGGCTTTCATCGAAGACATTCTGGTGCGGGCGCTGGGCGTTAAGTATGTGCTGGTCGGTGACGACTTCCGCTTCGGCGCCCAGCGGGCTGGCGATTACGCCATGCTCGACCAGGCCGGCGGACGCCTGGGCTTTGACGTGGCGCGCATGCAAAGCTACGAGGTGCACGGGCTTCGCGTCTCCAGTTCGGCGGTGCGCGAGGCGCTGGGCGCCGGACGCATGGACGACGTCGCCGCCCTGCTGGGCAGGCCGTACAGCGTCAGCGGCCATGTGGTGCACGGACGCAAACTCGGTCGTGAACTGGGCGCCAGCACCCCCGGCCTGGGCGATGGCTTTCGCACCCTCAATCTGCGTTTTGCCCATTGGAAACCAGCGGCCAGCGGCATCTTTGCGGTGCATGTGCACGGCTTGGGCCCAGATGCCGATTCGCCGCCGCTACCGGGTGTGGCCAATCTGGGCGTGCGCCCCTCGCTGGATCCGGACGATGTGAACGGCGGGCGCGTGCTGTTGGAAACCCATTGCCTGGAATGGCCTGAGGCCTTGGCACGCCAACTGCCGGGTGGCGAGGCCTACGGTAAAATTGTGCGCGTGGAACTGCTGCACAAACTGCACGACGAACTGAAATACGACAGTCTGGACGCCCTGACCCAGGGCATCGCCAAAGACTGCGCCGATGCGCGTGCGTTTTTTGCCTCCCTGCACGCGCAGACCCACCGCCAGACCACACGCGACCGAATTTAACGCCCGCGCGCACCCGGTCGCCGCCCCTCGACGGGCTCAGGGCGATCGGTTCCCCCTTGTCAGTCACCCGCGCCAGCGTCCGGGCTGAGCCTGTCGAAGCCCCAAGGCCTTTTGCCCCATTCCGAGCCGCACACATGTCTGAAAACCGCCCTACCGGCAAAGCGCCCAGCAAACCCGAAGCCCCCAGCAGCGCCTACCGCGCCACGCTGAACATGCCCGACACGCCGTTTCCCATGCGCGGCGACCTGCCCAAGCGCGAGCCCGCCTGGGTCAAAGCCTGGGACGAACAAGGCCTGTACAAACGCCTGCGGGTGGCGCGCGCCGGTCAGCCCAAATTCATCCTGCACGACGGCCCGCCCTACGCCAACGGCCAGTTGCACATCGGCCACGCGGTCAACAAGATTCTCAAGGACATGATCGTCAAGGCGCGCCAGCTGAAAGGCCTGGACGCGCAATACATCCCGGGTTGGGACTGCCACGGCTTGCCGATCGAAAACGCGATCGAAAAACTGCACGGCCGCAACCTGCCGCGCGACGAGATGCAGGCCAAGAGCCGTGCCTTCGCCACCGAGCAGATCGCGCAGCAGATGGTGGACTTCAAGCGGCTGGGCGTGCTCGGCCAGTGGGACAAGCCCTACCGCACCATGGACTTTGAAACCGAAGCCAACGAAATCCGCGCTTTCAAGCGCGTGATGGAGCGTGGCTTTGTCTACCGCGGAC
The DNA here is from genome assembly GCF_041633695.1 of Hydrogenophaga sp. Classification (GTDB taxonomy): domain Bacteria; phylum Pseudomonadota; class Gammaproteobacteria; order Burkholderiales; family Burkholderiaceae_C; genus Hydrogenophaga. The sequence continues at coordinate 10,097 of NZ_JBFJMY010000096.1, read as the reverse complement.
TCAAGCCGGTGTACTGGTGTTTCGACTGCGGCTCTTCGCTGGCCGAGTTCGAGATCGAATACGCCGACAAAAAGAGCGACACGCTGGACGTGGCCTTTGAGGCGGACGACCTATCGGCGCTGTTTACGGCATTTGAAATCAGCGGTTCGGCCGAACACACGGCCCAGCGCCTGCTCGGCAAATCCGCCTTCGCCGTGATCTGGACCACCACCGCCTGGACGATTCCCGCCAACCAGGCGCTCAATGTCCACCCCGAATTGACCTATGCGCTGGTGGACACCCCGAGCGGCCTGCTGGTGCTGGCCGAGTCGCTGGTTGAAAAATGCCTGGAACGCTTCGGGCTCACCGGCAGGGTGCTGGCGACCACCACGGGCGAAAAACTGGGCGGCCTGAATTTCCGCCATCCGCTGTTCGATGTGGATGCGGGCTACCGCCGCCTCTCGCCGGTCTATCTGGCCGACTACGTGAGCGCCGACGACGGCACCGGTATCGTGCACTCGGCGCCGGCCTATGGCGTAGACGATTTCAACTCCTGCGTGAGCCACGGCCTGGCCATCGACGACATCCTGAATCCGGTGCAAGGCAATGGCCGCTACGCCGAAGAGTTGCCGCTGTTCGGTGGCTTGAACATCTGGAAAGCCTGTCCCCAAATCATCGAGACGCTGCGTGAAAACAAGCGCCTGATGGCGACGCAGGCCATCACCCACAGCTACCCGCATTGCTGGCGCCACAAGACACCGGTGATCTACCGGGCCGCTGCCCAGTGGTTTGTGCGCATGGACGAAGGCGAAGGCGTGTTCACGGTCGACAAAGCGCCGCAAACCCTGCGCCAGACCGCGCTCGCCGCCATCGAACAAACCCGTTTTTACCCGGAAAACGGCAAAACCCGCCTGCGCGACATGATCGCCAACCGGCCCGACTGGTGCATCAGCCGCCAGCGCAGCTGGGGCGTGCCCCTGCCCTTTCTGCTGCACGTGGACAGCGCCGAGCTGCACCCGCGCACGCCCGAGATCATCGATCTGGCCGCCAGCGTGGTCGCAGAAGGCGGCATCGAGGCCTGGAGCAAGCTCACCGTGTCCGACATCCTGCAACGGCTGGACGACCAGACCGATGCGGCGCAATACACCAAGAGCACCGACATTCTGGAGGTGTGGTTCGACTCCGGCACCACCCACACCACGGTGCTGCGCGGCAGCCACGGCGAACGCGACGGCCAGGGCTTGCTGGCGCACGCGCACGACGATGGTGGCCCCGAGGCCGATCTGTACCTGGAAGGCCACGACCAGCACCGAGGCTGGTTCCACAGCTCTTTGCTCACCGCCGCCGCCATGTACGGGCGCGCGCCCTACCGCGGCCTGCTCACCCACGGCTTCACCGTGGACGGCCAGGGTCGCAAGATGAGCAAGAGCGTGGGCAATGTGGTGGCGCCACAAGAGATCAGCAACAAGATGGGGGCCGAGATCATCCGCCTGTGGTGCGCCGCCACCGACTATTCGGGCGACCTGGGCATCGACGAAAAAATCCTGGCGCGTGTGGTCGACGCCTACCGCCGCATCCGCAACACGCTGCGCTTTCTGATGGCCAACGTGAGCGATTTCGACCCCGCCCAAGACACCGTGGCGATGGAAGACATGCTGGAGATCGACCGCTACGCCCTGGCGCGCGCGGCGCAGTTCCAGGCCGAGGTGTTGGCGCACTACGAGGTGTACGAATTCCACCCGGTGGTGTCCAAGCTGCAGGTGTATTGCTCGGAAGACCTGGGCGCGTTCTACCTGGACGTGCTGAAAGACCGGCTCTACACCACCGCGCCCAAAAGCCTGGCGCGGCGCAGCGCACAAACCGCGCTGCACCAGATCACCCACGCCATGCTGCGCTGGATGGCGCCGTTTCTTTCGTTCACTGCCGAAGAGGCCTGGACCATTTTTGGCGACTCGGATTCGATCTTCTTCGAAACCTACGCCGAACTGCCGGGCGCGGACCAACGTTTGCTGGACCAGTGGTCGCGCATCCGTGAAATCCGCGAGGCCGTGAACAAGGAGATCGAAACCGTGCGCGAAGCGGGCCAGTTGGGCTCCTCGCTGCAGGCCAACATCGAACTCACCGTGCCTGTGGCAGACCATGTGTTGCTGCAAGCGCTGGGCGAGGACTTGAAGTTCATCTTCATCACCTCGTCGGTGCGGCTGCAACAGGGCGAAGCCCTGGCGGTCAAGGTGCGGCCGGCGACGGCGGCCAAGTGCGAGCGCTGCTGGCACTACCGGGAGGATGTGGGCGTGGACGCCACGCACCCCACGCTGTGCGGTCGCTGCACCAGCAATCTTTACGGCGCGGGTGAAACCCGGCTCATCGCCTGATGGCCCGCACGACCAAGGTGTTTGGCAAGAGCGCCAGCCTCTGGCCCTGGCTGGGTCTGGCGCTGGCCGTGCTGCTGCTGGACCAGTTCACCAAAGTGCTGATCCTGGGCTACTACCAGTTGGGTGACGCCACCTACGTCACCTCCTTTTTCAATGTGGTCCGCGCCCACAACAGCGGCGCGGCGTTTTCTTTTCTCGCCGGTGCGGGCGGCTGGCAGCGCTGGTTCTTCACCGCCGTGGGGCTGGGCGCGGCGGTCTTCATCGTCTGGATGCTGCGTTCGCACCCCGGTCAGAAGCTGTTTGCGTTTGCGCTGGCCTGCATCCTGGGCGGCGCCATCGGCAATGTGCTCGACCGCCTGCAGCACGGTTATGTGGTCGACTTCCTGGACTTCCACTGGGCTTCGCTGGCCGGCATTTTCCCCGGCGGCCATTTCCCGGCGTTCAACGTCGCCGATGCCGGCATCAGCATCGGCGCGGTCTGCCTGATCCTGGACGAAATCCTGCGCGTCAAGCGCAGCCGCTAAGCGCCTGCCCTTCGACCAGCTCAGGACGGTCGGGAGGCAGGGCCTTCGACGGGCTCAGGGCGAACGGTTCGTATTTCATGGGGCCGCATCATCGGCGCCACATCACGCGCCCAGCGTTTCGGTGGCCAGGCCCGCCGCCTGCCAGGCGGCCAAGCCGCCTTCAAGGTAATGGACATCGCGGCCCATGACCTTCAGGGCGGTGGCCAGCCCCTGGCTGATTTCGCGCCCATGCGCGCAGTACACCACCACGGGCCTGTCCTGGGCGGTGTTGTCTTTCCAATCCAGCCAGAGCGCCGGGTCCAGCCACCGCGCACCCGCAATACCCCGGGGTTCGGCGGCGCGCGCAGCGGCTCGGCGCAGGTCCAGCAATTCAATCGATCGGCGCTGCTGCAACCACTGCTGCAATTCGTTGGCAGTCATACCCATGGTCAAGCTCCTGAAAACAAGCCATACCAGGCCAGGCCAAGGACGGCGCACAGGGCGATCACTTCCATCACATGGCGTTTGAACCGGAACAAGGCCACACCCGCGATCACCGCCAGCACCAGCGAGGGCATGTCCAGACCCGCGCCCAGACCTTGTGGCCAAAAAACGTGCTGCGCAAAAAACAGCGCCAGGCTCAGGATCACGCCCACCACCGCCGCCGTGATGGCGGTCAGCGGGGCGGTGAACTTCAGCTTGCCGTGGGTCGATTCCACCAGCGGACCGCCGGCCAGAATGAACAGGAACGAGGGCAAAAAGGTGAACCAGGTGACGATGCTGGCCGCCGCCGCACCGGCCAGGAACAAGGCGTCGGGCCCGAACAACGCCTTCGCGTAACCCCCGACAAAGCCCACGAATGCGACCACCATGATCAACGGCCCCGGTGTGGTCTCGCCCAGCGCCAGGCCATCGATCATTTGCGGCGCGCTCAACCAGCCGTAGTGGCCCACCGCGCCTTGGTACACATAGGGCAGCACGGCGTAGGCGCCACCAAAGGTGAGCAAAGCCGCCTTGGTGAAAAACCAGGCCATTTGTGTGAAGGTGTGCGCCCAGCCCAGGAACCCGGCGAGCAGCCCCATGGGCAACAGCCACAGGGCCAGGCCCACCAGCAACACCCGCAGCAAGCGGCTCCAGCGGAACACGGCGTGATCGGGTGTGGGCGTGTGGTCGTCGATCAAGGCACCCAGCGGCGCGCTGCTGGCGGGGCCATGTGCCGCGCCAGCGCTGCTGAAATAGCTGGGCGCCCACCGCCCACCCGCATAGCCCACCAGACCCGCCGCGACCACGATGAGCGGGAAAGGCAGTTGCAGCACCGCCAGCGCCAGGAACGCCAGCGCCGCAATGCCCCACAACACCCGGTTCTTCAGCGCCCGGGTGCCGATGCGGTGCGCCGCGTGCAGCACCACCGCCACCACCGCTGGTTTGATGCCCCCAAACAGCGCAGCCACCAGCGGCACATCGCCCCAGACGAGATAGACCCAGGACAACACGATCAGAATCAGCAACGAGGGCAATACGAACAACAGCCCGGCCACCAGACCGCCCACGGTGCGGTGCATCAGCCAGCCGATGTAGGTGGCGAGCTGTTGCGCCTCTGGCCCGGGCAGCAACATGCAGTAGTTGAGCGCGTGCAGAAAGCGCCGCTCCGAGATCCAGCGCCGCCGCTCCACCAGCTCCTGGTGCATGATCGCGATCTGCCCGGCCGGGCCGCCAAAGCTGATGAAACCCAGCTTGAGCCAGAACAGCAGCGCGTCGCGAAAGCGCACAGTCTGGGGCGCGGGGGGCGTGTCGGCTGGGGAATTCATGGCTGGTTCGGCGCCTGTGAAAAGCTGGCCAAAAGGCCATCAAAAATACCGCCAGCAACCGCCAGCAGTTCGTCGTCGTCGGGCAGCAGGCTGTGCAGGCCTTGCAGCACACCGGCCACGCCCGCGGCTTCGGGCGGTTGCACACCGCCCACATCGAGAAAATGCACCAGCGCCCCCACTTGTGCCAGCGCCGCCTGTTCCAACCCAAAGCTGGCCAGCAGCACTTCAAAGGTCACCTGATGGCCCTGGTGGGTAAACGTGGCCCTATCGAAATCGAAACCCACGGCGTCGGGCGGGCAATCGCCCGGTGCCGCCCGCCACAGAAACCGGGCCTGGAGGTCGATGAAGCGCCGGATCAACCAGGCGCTGGCGAGGCGGTCGATGCGGGGGCGCCGCCGGGTGGCCCAGCGACGGTTCTGAAAATCCTCAAGGCGACAGGCTTGCGGCGCGCGCGCCTCCATATGGGGTTCGTCGGGCGATTGCGCGCGCTGGATCGCCTGGTCCAGCGCCTGCCAGGCGTCCTGCGCCTGGCGCATCGCTTCGCCGGGGAAAAAGTCCAGCGCCACCAGGCCCTCCAGCTGTTTGTGCAGTTTGCGCGCCTGCTTCTGGGTTTCGGGCCAGGTGGTGGCGCTCAGGCCTTCGCGGGCCAGCCGCATGCTGTTCAGCAAAGGCGCGTAGTCGTCGGAGCGGTCGAACAAGGCGGCGAACGATTCCCCTGCCGGTTCTTCGACCCGCATCAACCTTGCCGTGCCGCCGCCCGCCCGCACATCGTCGGCCACCTGGCTCAGCGTCTCCTGGCAAGTCGGGCGGTCGGGCATCAGATAGACGCCGTCGCGCAACACCGCAGCACCCTGGTTTTTCAGCGTGCGCCAGGCGCGCATGCGCACCGTGGCGTTTTCGGTCGGCAAACTCAGCACCAGAATCCATCCATAAATCATGTAGTGAATTCTACATATTTATCTCATACGCTACATATTTTCTATCCACCCCGGTGATGCCAGGGACACCACCGCGCCCGGTATCCGGGCCTTGGGGCTGTGCTACGCTGATTCTTTGCTGAACAAATAGGAGACCCCATGCCCGGACTGCTGCCCCACGTCGACCCAGACGGTTTGTTGGAGTTTTCGGTGGTCTACACCGACCGCGCGCTCAACCACATGTCGAAACGCTTCCAGGGCGTGATGAACGACATCTCCCGCATGCTCAAGAGCGTGTACGGCGCCCATTCGGCGGTGCTGGTACCGGGCAGCGGCACGTTTGGCATGGAGTCGGTGGCGCGCCAGTTCGCCGCCGACAAGCAGGTGCTGGTGATCCGCAACGGCTGGTTCAGCTACCGCTGGACGCAGATTTTTGACATGGGCCGCATTCCCGCTGGCCACACCGTTCTGAAAGCCCAGCGCGAGAACGGGCTTGCGCAAGCGCCCTGGGCACCCGCGCCGATCAAAGACGTGGTGCAAGCCATCGCGCGCGAAAAGCCGGCCCTGGTGTTCGCGCCGCACGTGGAAACCGCCTCCGGCATGATGTTGCCCGACACCTATCTGAAGGCCGTGGCCGACGCGGTACACGCGGTCGGTGGCCTGTTCGTGCTGGACTGCATCGCCTCGGGTGCGATGTGGGTCAACATGAAAAACACCGGTGTGGACGTGCTGATCAGCGCGCCACAAAAAGGCTGGAGCAGCTCGCCCTGCTGCGCCATGGTGATGCTGAGCGAGCGCGCCCGCCAAGCCATCGACGCCACGCAGAGCAGCAGCTTTGCGATGGATTTGAAGAAGTGGCTGCAAATCATGGAAGCCTACGAAGGCGGTGGCCACGCCTACCACGCCACCCTGCCCACCGACGCCCTGCTGCGTCTGCGCGACACCATGCTGGAAACCGAGGCCTACGGTTTTGACAAAGTGCGCGAGGAACAAATGGCACTGGGCCAGCAAGTGCGCGCCCTCTTGAAGGCGAGTGGCTTTCCCAGCGTGGCCGCGGCCGGCTTTGAAGCGCCGGGTGTGGTGGTGAGCTACACCACCGACCCGGACATCCAGTCCAGCAAGAAATTCCTGGCTGCGGGTCTGCAAGCCGCCGCCGGTGTGCCGCTGCAATGCGACGAACCGGCCGACTTCAAGACCTTTCGCATCGGTCTGTTCGGCCTGGACAAGTGGCACGACGTGCCGGGCACATTGACAAACCTCAAGGCCGCACTGGCCGAGTTGGCGCCGGCCACCGCCATCGCCTGAACGGGGCAGCGGCGGGCAGCGCCAGGGCGCGCGCGTTCAGAGGGTCAAAACGGTACAGCCGGTGGTGGCGCGGGCTTCCAGGCTGCGGTGCGCCGCCTGCACGTCGGTGAGCGCAAAGCGCTGGTCGATGCGGATCTTCACTTGGCCACCCACCACCACGGCAAACAAATCGTCGGCCATGGCCTGGGTGCGTTCGCGGCTGCTGATGTGGGTGAACAAGGTCTGGCGCGTCACGTAGATGGAGCCCTTGGGCCCAAGCATGCCGGGGGCAAACGGGGCTACCGGGCCGGACGCGTTGCCAAAGCTCACCATCAGGCCAAAGGGCTTCAGGCAATCGAGCGATTGATCGAAGGTGTCTTTGCCCACCGAGTCGTACACCACCTTCACGCCCTGGCCGCCGGTGATCTCTTTCACCCGTGCCGCGAAGTTTTCGCTGCGGTAATTGATGGTGAACTCGGCACCATGCTCCTGCGCCAGCGCACATTTTTCGGCCGAACCGGCGGTGCCGATCAAGCGCAGGCCCAGGGCCTTGGCCCACTGGCAGGCGATCAAGCCCACGCCACCGGCGGCGGCGTGGAACAACACAAAGTCGCCCGCCTCCAGGCCCTCAACCGGGCGGCAACGTTTGAGCAAATACTGCGCAGTCAGACCTTTGAGCATCATGGCGGCACCGGTTTCAAAGTCGATGGCGTCGGGCAGCTGGCACACGTTCATGGCCGGCATCACCCGCACATCGCTGTAGCTGCCAGGCGGGTTGGCGGCGTAGGCGGCGCGGTCGCCCACCTTCAGATGCGTCACGCCCTCGCCCACCGCCTCGATCACACCAGCGCCTTCCATGCCCAGGGCCAGCGGCATGGTGCCGGGGTAGAGGCCGCTGCGCTGGTACACGTCGATGAAGTTCAGACCCACGGCGTGGTGGCGGATGCGCACCTGGCCCGGGCCGGGTTCGCCCACTTCCACGGTGTCGATCACAAGTTCTTCGGGGCCACCGTGTTGGTGGATGCGCACGGCGCGGCTGCTGGTGGTCATGGAAATCTCCTCTTTTTGGATGGACGGGTCAACAGCCGACATGCTGCCATGAAACCCCCGCCGCGCTGTGGGCTCTGGCCGGTGACCCCGCGCCAGTGCCGGGCATGGCCACCTTGCTACAGTGCAGGCCATGCCCCTCAGCCACAGCCAGCGCCTCACGCCTTCCACCATTCTTCTGCTCCTGATCCCGCCGCTCATGTGGGCCGGCAACGCCGTGGTGGGTCGGCTGATGCACGGTGTGGTGCCGCCCTTCACGCTCAATTTTTTGCGCTGGGCGCTGGCCTTTTTGTTGCTGCTGCCTTTCGCGAGCTGGGTGCTGCGACCGGGCAGCGGTTTCAGAAAAAACTGGCGCCACTTCGCCTTGCTCGGCCTGCTGGGCGTGGGCAGCTACAACTCTTTGCAATACATGGCGCTCACCACGTCCACCCCCATCAACGTGACGCTGGTGGCCGCGTGCACGCCGGTGTGGATGCTTCTGATAGGTCGCGTGTTGTATGGCGTGCCCATTTCCCGCCAGGCCGCCTTGAGTGCGGCGCTCTCGCTCAGCGGCGTGGCCGTGGTGCTCTCGCATGGCAACTTGACGCAATTGCTGGCGGTGCAACTGGTGCCGGGCGACGCCTGGATGCTGCTGGCCACCTTGGTCTGGGCCGGATACAGCTGGCAGTTGGCGCTGCCACGGCCCGGCGCCGAACTGGCCCACATCCGCGCCGACTGGGCCGCCTTTTTGCTGGCGCAGATCGCCATGGGCCTGCTGTGGTCGGGTCTCTCCACCGGTGGCGAATGGCTGCTTCTGCCTGCGGTCGACGCCAACGGCAGCAGCCCCATCACCTGGGGCTGGCCGCTGGCGGCCGCTCTGGTGTTTGTGGCCATCGGCCCTTCGCTGCTGGCCTACCGGTGCTGGGGCGCGGGCGTGGCCCGTGTCGGCCCCACCATCGCGGGTTTCTTCTCCAACCTCACACCGCTGTTTGCCGCCCTGTTGTCGGCCACCTTGTTGGGCGAAATGCCCCACCTGTACCACGCGATGGGATTTGCGCTGATCGTGGGCGGCATCCTGGTTTCATCACGGAAATAGGACCCGCACCGCACCGCAGCGGTTGGCGCCGATACGCCAAGCCGCCACAGGCTCAGAACGTCAGAACGCGCCCGGGTACGCCCCGCCATCCGCCAGCACGTTCTGGCCAGTGATGTAGCCCGCGTGGGCGCTGCACAGAAAGGCGCAGATGGCGCCGAACTCTGCGGGCTGGCCAAAGCGGCGAGCGGGAATGGTCTGGCGCCGGGCTTCGGCAATCGCGTCCTGGCTTTTGCCGCTCTTCTCGCTTGCCCCGGCGATCACCGCCTTGAGACGGTCGGTATCGAAAGCGCCGGGCAGCAGGTTGTTGATGGTCACACCTTGCGCCGCCAACGGGCTGCGCGAAAGCCCCGCGATGAAGCCGGAAAGCCCGCTGCGCGCGCCATTGGACAAACCCAGAATGTCGATGGGTGCCTTCACCGCACTGGAAGTGATGTTGACGATGCGGCCAAAACCGCGCTGCGCCATGCCGTCCACCGTGGCCTTGATGAGTTCGATCGGCGTGAGCATATTGGCGTCCAGCGCCTTGACCCAGGCCTCGCGGTCCCAGGCGCGAAAGTCGCCCGGCGGCGGCCCACCCGCGTTGGTCACCAGCATGTCAAACGCCGTGCCCGGCCCACCGGCCACCGACAGCGCTGCCGCCCGGCCGCCTTCGCTGGTGATATCGCCAGCAGCGGTGAGCACCTGCACGCCCGGCGCGTCCTGGCGGATCGCCGCCGCAGCGGCCTCCAGCGCGCCCACACCGCGCGCCACCAGCACCAGGTTCACCCCCTCTGCCGCCAGCGCCTGCGCGCAGCCCAATCCCAGCCCTTTGCTGGCGCCGCAAACCAACGCCCATTTGCCTTTGATGCCCATGTCCATGTGTGAATCTCCTGTGCTGAAAAAAATGAACCGGCGCCTGCGCACCGGGAAAAAATTTGAAGCCGCGTCCAACTGCGCTATTTGCCCACCGGTGGTGGCAGTGTGCGCTGGCCAAACCGGGTGACCATGAACACGCCGCCCATCACCAGTACGGTACCGACCAAAATCCAGCCGTTGAACGGCTCGCCCAGAATCAGCACGCCCATCAGAATGGTGGACATGGGACCGATCATGCCGGTCTGGGCCGCCAGGCC
>NZ_JBFJMY010000095.1:0-12296 GCF_041633695.1 Hydrogenophaga sp. | reverse complement strand
TTGCATATGAAACCGCGTCTTCACACCCAGGGCTGCGTTGCAAATCCTCGCGATAGCACAAGCTATCGCTGCGGTTTGCGCCTTGCCCTGGGCGTGAATCCATCGGTTTCATTTCTTGCAACTATTTGCGGGACAGGACACTAGCCCACCGCCGCGCTGCCGTTCAAGAGCACCCAATGCCGCGCGTGTGTGTTGGTCAGGCGCGCGATGTCCGCCCCGGGGTGGATGGCCACGATGGTGTCGCCCGTGCGGGTGCCGTTGTGCAGCAGATGCTGCAGCCAGTCGGGCGGCGCTGTTGCGGGTGCGCCTGTGTCGGGGCGGCCCGGGTTGGTGGCATACAGCAGCACCCGGTCCGGCGGGAACGGGCCTTGGGTGGTGGGCTGGGTTCCGGGTGGGGTACCCAACCGGTTCTCGCTGCCGAAGACGGCGTCGAGCAAGAGCTGGGCTTGGCGCAGGGCAGCGGGCGCCAGGCGCACGCAAAAAATCCCGTCGGGCGCCAGCAGGGCGCGGCACAGGTACAGGCGCAGCGCCACCGAGCCCAGTCGGGCGGTGCTCGTTTCGTTGCGGATACCGGTCGCCCGGTCTGGCCGAGTGTGCGGAGTTCCGCCACGCCGCCACGGCCAGTTGCCGTCCAGGGGCGGGTCCCAGCAGATCAGCTTCACCCGGCCCAGCAGGCCGGGGCTGCGCACGTCGCCCGTCAGCAACTCCAGGGTGAGCGCCAGGGGGTTGCCCTTGAGCACGCGCAGCGATGAAGCGTGGGCGGCCGGCGCGGTGCGGCTGAGCGCGCACAATGGCCGGGCCGGCGGGCGGTGCCTGGCTTCCAGTTCGAACAAGATGTACCCGGCTTGCTGGCGCGCATGGAACAGAATGTCGGGTAGACCGGCCAGCAGAGATGTGGGCAGCGCCATTTTTTTGTTCCTCAAAATGAACAAAAAGTTTAACAAAAACTAAACCAAAAGTATTTCAGGAGAGTGGTCGAAAGTTACTTTTCTGTTCATGACCGAAAAAGCGGCGTTTGCCGAGCGTCTGAAAGACGCCATGACCCAAGCGGGCTATCCGTTGCGACCGGTGGTGTTGGAGCGCGAGTTCAATACCCGTTATTGGGGCCGTTCGGTCACCCTGCAGGCGGTGCGCCGCTGGCTGCGCGGCGAGGCGATTCCCTCGCAAGAGAAATTGCAGGTGCTGGCCGACTGGCTGGGCATAGAGCCCGAGGTGTTGCGCTTTGGCGTGGCGGTGCGCCGTTCGGTGCAGGAGCGGCGCCAGCGTTGGGAAGAGGGCGTGGGCTACCTGGAGCGCGAAACCTTTGAGGCGTTTCTGGCGTTGCCCGCGCCGCAGCGCAAGCTGGTTCGCGAGCTGATCCAGGGCTTTGCGCTCGCCAATGGCCAGGCGTCCTCTGGGGCCGCTGTGGCGGGCGTGGCGCGCGCGCGCGGCGACGCCCGCTAAAATACCGGCATCTCAAGGAGCGCTGCAGCGCCGGGCGTGGTGGCCAACACCAGCGATCCGGCGTCAGGCTTGAGTGGGGGTCTTCGTGCCTCTGTCCGCCAGCCGGGGTGACCAACCACCCGCTCGGACGTTTCCCAACGGCGCTCACCAGTTCTTGATTGCAACCCTGGTGAGCCCCATGTCCGACGCCGTTTCTTCGCCCCCCACTTCCACCACCGTGCCGGCCATGCTGCTGTCTGGCCTGGAGCCGCTGCGCGTGGACGAGAGCAGCCTGTTCGTGAACGTGGGTGAACGCACCAACGTGACCGGCTCCAAGGCGTTCGCCCGCATGATCCTGAACGGTGACTACGAGCAGGCCCTGGCTGTGGCGCGCCAGCAGGTGGAAAACGGCGCGCAGGTGATCGACGTGAACATGGACGAGGCCATGCTGGACAGCCAGGCCGCCATGGTGCGTTTCTTGAACCTCATGGCGGGCGAACCCGACATCGCACGCGTGCCGGTGATGGTGGACAGCTCCAAGTGGACGGTGATCGAGGCCGGCCTGCGCTGCATCCAGGGCAAGGGCATCGTCAACTCCATCAGCATGAAAGAAGGCGAAGCCGCTTTCTTGCAGCAGGCGCGCCTGGTCAAGCGCTACGGCGCGGCGGCGGTGGTGATGGCCTTCGACGAAAAAGGCCAGGCCGACACCTACGAGCGCAAGGTCGAAATTTGCGAGCGCGCCTACCGCCTGTTGGTGGACCAGGTGGGCTTTCCGCCCGAAGACATCATCTTCGACCCCAACATCTTCGCCATCGCCACCGGCATCGAAGAGCACAACAACTACGCGGTCGATTTCATCAACGCCACGCGCTGGATCAAGCAGAACCTGCCGGGCGCCAAGGTCAGCGGCGGTGTGTCCAACGTGTCGTTCAGCTTCCGTGGCAACGACCCGGTGCGCGAAGCCATACACACCGTGTTCCTGTACCACGCCATCCAGGCGGGCATGGACATGGGCATCGTCAACGCCGGCATGGTGGGCGTGTACGACCAGCTCGAACCCGTGCTGCGCGAGCGCGTGGAAGACGTGGTGCTGAACCGCCGCGCCGACGCCGGTGAACGCCTGGTCGAGGTGGCCGAGAACGCCAAGGGGATGGCCAAAGACGACAGCAAAAAGAACGAATGGCGCGCACTGCCGATCCGCGAGCGCCTCTCCCACGCGCTGGTGCGCGGCATGAACGAATTCATCACCGAAGACACGGAAGAAATGTGGCGCGAGATCGAGCGCGAAGGTGGGCGCCCGCTCAACGTGATCGAAGGCCCGTTGATGGACGGCATGAACGTGGTGGGCGACCTGTTCGGCCAGGGCAAGATGTTCCTGCCGCAGGTGGTGAAGAGCGCGCGCGTGATGAAGCAGGCGGTGGCCCACCTGCTGCCCTACATCGAAGCCGAAAAAGCGGCGATGGCGGCTTCGGGTGGCGATATCAAGGCCAAGGGCAAGATCGTGATCGCCACCGTGAAAGGCGACGTGCACGACATCGGCAAAAACATCGTCACCGTGGTTTTGCAGTGCAACAACTACGAAGTGGTGAACATGGGCGTGATGGTTCCTGCGCATGAAATCCTGGCCAAGGCCAAGGCAGAGGGCGCACACATCGTGGGGCTGTCGGGCCTGATCACGCCCAGCCTGGAAGAGATGCAGTACGTCGCTGGCGAGATGCAGAAAGACGAACACTTCCGCAGCCAGGGCATTCCGCTGCTGATCGGTGGCGCCACCACCAGCCGCGTGCACACGGCGGTGAAGATCGCCCAGCACTACGACGGCCCGGTGGTCTACGTGCCCGACGCCTCGCGCAGCGTGAGCGTGGCGCAGAGCCTGCTGGGCGACAACCGGGTGCAATACATCGCCGAACTCAACGCCGATTACGAACGCGTGCGCACCCAGCACGCCAACAAGAAGCAGACACCGCTGTGGCCGCTGGAAAAAATCCGCGCCAACAAAACCCCTATTGACTGGACCGGCTACACACCACCCAAGCCGCGCTTCATCGGCAAGCGCGTGTTCAAGAACTTTGATTTGGCGGAGATCGCCAAGTACATCGACTGGGGCCCGTATTTCCAGACCTGGGATCTGGCCGGCCCTTACCCGGCCATCCTCACCGACGAAGTGGTCGGCGAGCAGGCCACCAAGGTGTTTGCCGATGCCCAGGCCATGCTCAAAAAAATCATCGAAGGCCGCTGGCTCACGGCCAACGCCGTGATCGGCATCTACCCGGCCAACACGGTGCTTGAGGACGACATCGCGCTCTACACCGACGAGAGCCGCAGCGAGATCGCCCTCACCTGGCACGGCCTGCGCCAGCAGACCGAGAAGCAGGAGATCGAGGGCGTGATGCGGCCCAGCCGCTGCCTGGCGGACTTTGTGGCGCCCAAGGGCGTGGCCGACGACTACGTGGGCTTGTTTGCCGTCACCGCCGGGCTCGGTGTGGAGGCCAAGGAGCAGCAGTTTCTGGCCGACATGGACGACTACTCGGCCATCATCCTGAAATCGCTGGCCGACCGCCTGGCCGAAGCCCTGGCCGAATGCATGCACCACCGCGTGCGCACCGACCTGTGGGGGTTTGTGCCCGACGAAGCCTTGAGCAACGAAGAGCTGATCAAGGAAAAGTACCAGGGCATACGCCCCGCGCCCGGCTATCCCGCCTGCCCGGACCACTCGGTGAAGCGGGCCATGTTCGACTTGCTGCAGTGTGACGAGATCCAGATGGGCCTGACCGAAAGCCTGGCCATGACACCGGCGGCCAGCGTGAGCGGCTTTTACCTGAGCCACCCCGAAAGCAGCTACTTCAACGTGGGCCGCATCGGCGAAGACCAGGTGCAGGACCTGGCCGACCGAAGTGGGGTGACGCGCACCGAATTGCAGCGTTGGCTAGGCACCAACCTCTGATACCGCAGGGCGTGCCAGCCATGAGCGAATGCCCCACCGTGGCGGACGCGGGCGTTTGAAGGCTGCCAGGGGCTCAGAATGGCCCGGGGTGCCGGAACTGGTGCAGGCGGGCACCACTTTGGCACATGGATTGCTTGTGAAACGGAAGTGACCGAAGCCCCGGCTTGGGTCACTTCCGTTTCATCCACCAAGAGGTAGCACCATGAGCCGACTCGACGTCACCGAAAAAATCATCAGCACCAAGGTCAGCAAGGGTCTGAACTGGGCCGATGTGGCCAAAAAACTGGACCGTTCCAAGGAGTGGACCACCGCACTCTGCCTGGGCCAGATGACCGCCACACCCGCACAGGCCAAGGCGCTGGGCAAGATCTTTGGCCTGAGCGCCGAGGAGCAGAAGTGGCTGCAGGTTGTGCCCTACAAAGGCTCGCTGCCCACCGCCGTGCCCACCGATCCATTGATCTACCGCTTCTACGAGTTGATCAGCGTCTACGGCACCACCTTCAAGGAGCTGATCCACGAAGAGTTCGGCGACGGCATCATGAGCGCCATCGATTTCAAGATGGACTTGAAGCGCGAGAACGACCCCAATGGCGACCGTGTCAACATCGTGATGTCGGGCAAGTTCCTGCCGTACAAGCAGTATTGATTCGCGCTGGGTTCGCGGCTCGCCCGCCCCGGCGCAGCGCGCAAACCGCAAGGCAGAAAGCGGTGCTTTTCGCACGCTTTCGTGCACGCGCTGGCACCAATGTTGCGTGGTGTCCCGTCTCTGCATTGAATGACGGACGCTTGTTATGTTGGAATCGCCCCCGGTTTTTGCCGCTGCCCTGGATCGTGCGCTGGTTCGGAGGGTGCACGCATGAAACACGTCGAACCGCTACAAGTCGATACCTATCTGCCCTATATGCGCGATGTGGTGCGCTGCGAACAGTCCTTGCACGAGCTGAACCTGATGTGGCGGATGATCGAGTCCTCGGCCAAGATGAACTGCCCGGACGAGGCCAAGCCCATCTTGCCGACCATGGCCGCCACGCGCGAAGGCTTTACCCGGCTGGAGCAGGAGCTGGTGGCCAGCCTGGTGAGCGAGAAGGTGTCCACGGTGATGGACGAGCTGGGTACCAAGGCGCAGTACGTCATCGACATCGTGGTGCGCAACCTCTACGAGCGCACCGCCGACGTGGGGTTTCTGGCCACCGACCACGAGTTGTGCGCTTTTGTGGCCGGCCAGCACAGCGACGAGCAGGCCGCGCGCCTGCGTCTGCGCGCCTACGCCAGCAAATACACGGTGTACGACGAAATCATCCTGCTGGACACGCGCGGCAATGTGCTGGTGCAGATCGACGAGGCCACGCCGCTGGAGGGCAGCACCGATCCCCTGGTGGCGCAGACCCTGGCCACCAGCGGCTACGTCGAGACCTTCCGCGCCAGCGACCTGCGGCCCGCGTGCCGCCAGGCCTTGATTTATTCGCGCCGCATGCACCACCCCGACAGCGGCGCGGTGGTGGGTGTGTTGTGCCTGTGCTTCAACTTCGAGCAGGAAATGGCGGGCATTTTCCATTCGCACCGCGATGTGGCCGAGCGCTCCAACATGATGCTGCTCGACGCCGACAACCGGGTGATTGCCTGTGCCGACGAGCGCTGGGTTCCCCTGGGTGCCCTGGTGCCGGTGAACCGCTCCACCGACGCCCGCCTGCTGGTGTTCGCGGGCCGCCAGTACCTGGTGCGCACCCTGAGCACCGAGGGCTACCAGGGCTATCCGGGCCCCAGCGGCTGGCAGGGCCAGGTGATGACGCCGGTCGACGTGGCCTTTACCGGCGGTCCGAGCAACCACCTGGGTTCGCTGGACGCATCGGTGGCCAGTGGCCTCTTGTCGCACGCACAATCGTTTTCGCCGCCGCTGTTTGAGATCATGTCGGCGGCCGAAACCATCCGCCGCGTGGTGTGGAACGGCCAGGTCATGACGGCCGGCAGGCGCAACGAGCTGATGAAGCTCAAGTCCATCCTGGACCAGATCGGGGAGACCGGCGCGCGCAGCAACGCGCTGTTTTCGCGCTCCATCAACGCCTTGTACGAAACGGTGCTGAGTTCGCGGCTGCGCAATTCGGAATTCGTCACCAACTTGCTGGTCGATTTGCTCGACCGCAACCTGTACGAACGCTCCGACGATTGCCGTTGGTGGGCGGTCACGCCGGAGTTGCGCGCCGCCCTGGCGGAGCCGCAGCGCGACGCGGCCTGGCTGGCCCGCACCACCGGCATTCTGGAGTACATCAACCAGCTGTACACGGTGTACACCCGGCTCTTCATTTACGACGCCAACGGTTGCATCGTGGCCAGCACGCACCTGGACCCGGAAGACGATGCGACGCTGGGCAGCGCCATCGACGCGGCCACACTGGAGCGGGTGCGCAACCTGCCCAGCGAACAAAGCTACCACGTCAGCCCCTTCGAGGCGACGCCGCTGTACGGCGGCCAGCCCACCTACATTTACCACGCGGCCATTCGCCACCCCGATACACCCAACCGGGTGATCGGCGGCATTGGCATCGTCTTCGATGCAGCGGTTGAGTTCCAGGCCATGTTGCGCAGCAGCCTGAGTGGCAAGGCACACATGAAGGCCTTGTTCGTGGACCGGCAAGGCCGTGTGGTTTCCAGCACCGATCCCCAGCGGCCCGTGGGCAGCACGCTGGACATGGAGCCCGCCTTGCTGGCACTGCCCAACGGGCAGAGCGCATCGCGCATCGTGATCCACGACGGGCAATACGCCATCATGGGTTGCACCGCCTCCAATGGTTACCGCGAGTTCAAAGTGTCCGATGGCTACCGCGACGACGTGCTGGCCGTGGTATTCGATTCGTTTGGTGCCACCAGCGAGCGCGGCACCGTGGGGCAGCAGAACCTGGCGATGATCCAGGCCGAAGCATCGGGCGTGGATGTCTGTGAATTCGCCACCTTTTTCGTCGACGACATGCTGTTCGCGCTTCCCGCCGAACATGTGCAAGAGGCCTTGCCGGCGTCCACCATGTCGACCCTGTCGATGAGCGGGCTCAACGCCTGCATCGGCATGATGGGCGTGTCGCAGGAAGACATGGGCAGCAGCTTTGTCTGGGTGTTCGACCTGCGCTATTTGCTGTGCGGCCGGCACAGCCAGATCGGCAGCAGCAGCCAGGTGGTGCTGGTGCGTTTTGACGGGCACCTGCTGGGCCTCTTGGTGGATGCTTTGCACGGTGTGCCCGAGTTCAGCCGCCAGCAACTCACACCGTCCCCCTACGTCGGCCAGGGCGAAGATGCACTGGTGTGCGAGTTCATCAAGGCAAATGGCGGCGATCTGTTGATCCAGGCCATCGACGTGGCCCGGCTGTTTGCGGTGCTCACCGGGCAGGAGGCGGTGGCGCAAGACGCTTGATGCTCATGCGCTGCGCACGCTTGGGCAGACCCGCTGATGGTCGGGCCGTGGGGGGGCGGCTGCCGCTCATCCCGGCCAAGCGCCCGCTGGCAAGACCGCTGGGTCGTGGTGTGGCCTGTCCGTGCTAGAACCTGCGCAAGTTTTTTATCCACAGGTGATTCATGGCGGTTTGTGCGGCGTGCGGTACCGAGAACAGGGAGAAGGCGAAATTTTGCCGGGGTTGCGCGGCTTCGCTGGCGCAGGCCAGCGATGCACCGGCGGTTTCGACCTCCGTTAAAACCCCAGGGCCAACAGCGTCGGTGGAGCCCACCAAGCCGGCGCCGACCCAGGTTTGCGCCGCCTGCCAGGCCAGCAACTCGCTGGCCGCCACGGCGTGCAAATCCTGCGGCGCATCGCTGATCCTCTACGCCCCCCTTGTGGGCGACGGGGTCGGAAAAACGGGCGCGCGGCTCGGCCCGGTGTTGCTGGGCTTGTTGTTTGTTGCGGTGGTGGCTGGCGGATGGTGGTGGGGTTCTGCGCGGTCGG
The DNA here is from genome assembly GCF_041633695.1 of Hydrogenophaga sp. GTDB lineage: Bacteria > Pseudomonadota > Gammaproteobacteria > Burkholderiales > Burkholderiaceae_C > Hydrogenophaga. Next base: position 4,005 of record NZ_JBFJMY010000095.1, on the reverse strand, counting down.
TGGCGGAGCGGCCGAGTGCCGCCGCACCAGCTCTGCGCGAGTCCCCTGCCGTGTTGCAGACCCAAGTCGCCACCACCATACCCACAGCCTCCGCCACGGCGCTGCCCGCATCCGCCGGAGCCAACGAAACACAGCGCCAGACCCGCGAGCGCCAGTTGCGAGAAGAACGCAAGGAACGCCTGGAGCAGCAAAGGGTAGCCAAGGCCGAGCGCGCACGCGCGGCGCTGGCCTTGCAGCAACAGCAGGCCGAGGAAGCGCGGCAACGCACCGAGCAGGCGCAGCGCCAGGCGGCGCAGACCCAAGCCGCAGAAAAGCCGAGCAAAAAGCCCGTCCAACCCGAGGCGCCGACCCAAACCGTGGCGCAGCTGTGCGACGGCAACGGCAACGTGTTCTCGCGCGACTTCTGCCGCATCCGCGAATGCCGCAAGCCGGCCTTGGCGGGCGACCCGATCTGCGTCAGCTACCGGGCGATGGAGAAGGCGCAGCGCAACGAATTCGGCGGCTGACGTCTCGACCAGCCCATGTGAAGAAGCGCCGTGGTCAGCGCTTCTTCACATGCCGAGCGTGGCCTGCACCGCCAGGCGGCGAACACGGCACATCACTGCGCAAACAGCTTGGCGATCAGATCGCGCATCCAGCGGTGCAACGGGTTGTTGTGGGTGCGGTCGTGCCACATCAAGACCACGTTGAGCCGGTCCAGGCGCAGGGGCGGCTCGAAGATGCGCACCGGCGCGATGTCGATGAAGCGCTGCACCAGCCGCTCGGGCAAGGTGGCGATCAAATCGGTCTGCGCGACCACAAAAGGAATACCGAGGAACGTGGGCTTGGAGAGTACCGAGCGGCGCTGCATGCCGATGTTCTGCAGCGCGTCATCGACCAGCGCGTTGTACATCGTGGCGCCTTCTCCGGGTTCGATCGCCACGTGTCCGTATTCGCAGAAACGTTCCAGCGACAGCGGCCGTTCGAACATCGGGTGCCCGGCGCGCGCGATGCCGACGAGTCGGTCGGTGAACAAGGGGCGCGTGCGCAGGTTGTCCGGTGGCGTTGGAAAGTACGACAGGGCCAGATCGATGTCGCCCCGGCTCATGACCTCGCCCAGGCGGCGCGGGTTGGGGTTGATGACCCGCAGCGACACATTGGGCGCTTCGCGTTCGAGCGCCGCCATCAACGCAGGCATGACGACGAAGTCGATGTAATCGATCACGATCATCGTGATCACCTGGTTGGCTTGGGCGGGGTCGAAGGGCGTCTGCTCGTGGAGCAGCACGTCCACACCGCGCAGCACCTGTTCCACCTGCGGGATGAGTTCGCGTGCGCGCACGGTCGGTATCAGCGCGTTGCCCGATTTGATGAGCAAAGGGTCGTGGAACATGACGCGCAGCTTGGCCAGCGCCAGGCTCATGGAAGACTGGCTGATGTCCAGCAGGTTCGCGGCGCGGGTCACATGGCATTCGCGCATCAAGGCATCAAAGGCCACCAGCAGGTTGAGGTCGGCGTTGCGCAGTCGCACGGGTCTCCTTGTCGTATGGCTCTGGTGGCCGTGTAGCTCCCGGGCCATTGTATGCATCGAGAGACCGATAACGGGTATCGGCTGACGCAATTGCCCCCTGGGGAGAAGCGCCCTAAATTGGCGGCTTCACAAGCGGGCATCGGAGACACCATGCACACGACCCGCATTTGCGCCCCACGTGGGGGCTGCGCCATTTTTCACATCCAGAGGAGCCACCATGGGCAACATCCCAACCATCCGCGTTACCCGAGAAGAGATGCGCAAGCGCGTCGCCCTGTTCAGCGAACTCAAAGGCTCTGACGGCGGACTTCCGGACAGCCGCTACCCGAGCGCGGTGCGCAAGCTCTACAACGTGATCGGCTTTCAGCCACCCGCGGGCGATCCGGACAAGCATTCACCCGTCGGCGCAAATTCCGCCGAAAACGCCGCGATCAAGATCAACGAAGGCTTCAACATGGGCTTTTGCGAAGCCGAGCCCGGCAAGGGCCCGATGATGCACAACCACGACACCAACGAGACCTTCATGCCGGTCACCGGCCGCTGGCGTTGCTCGTGGGAACTCGATGGCCGCGTCGAATCCTTCGAGCTCGGCCCGCGCGACGTGATCTCGTTCCCCTCGGGCGTGCAGCGCCGTTTTGAGAACGTCACCTTCGAAGAGCCCAACGCCACACACTGGTTGCTGTTCGTCATCGGCGGCAACACGCCCGAAGCGGAATTCTCACCCGAAGCGATGGAAGAACTCAAAGCCAAAGGGTATGTCGATGCAGACGGCAAATTCTGAGCCGACGATGCGCGAGCTGTTGGCGCAACTGGAGACGCGACACAGCTGGCAATCGCTGTGGGTCGATGGCCATGAATGGCGTTGGCTGGACACACAGACCAGCGGACCGGTGACCCTGCTGCTGCCGGGTTCGGTGGGCGACGGCGCGATGTTCGTGCGCACGCTGCTCTCGCTCGGGGCGCGCATGCGCCTGATCGCCGTGACCTACCCGGCCCTGTCCGACCCCGCGCAACTCGCCGACGGTCTCGCTGCCGTGGCGGAGCACCTTGCATTGCCACCGCACCGCGTGGTCGGTTCGTCGTTCTCGGCCTACTGGTCGCAGTTCTATGCGCTCAAGCATCCCGCCCGCGTGACAGCGCTGGTGGTGGGCAACGGCTTTGTGGATGGCACGGATCTCGCCGCCAATCCGATGTTCGACCGCCAGTTTGTCGAGGGCGTGAGCCCCGAAGAACTGCATGCCCAGTGGCTCGATCGTGTGCGCAGCGCGCCAGAGGCGCCACTGCAGCAACTGCAAGAGATCATGCTGGCCGAACGGCAATCGCCCGCCAACTTGCATGCCCGTTTTCTCGGGGTAGTAAGGTCGCAGGCTTGCCCGTCACTGCCGCTGCCCGCCACCGCGATCACCGTGCTGGACTGCGACGACGATCCGTTGATTCCAGCCAACGTGCGGGAACGCTTGCGCCAGCAGTACCCCGACGCGCACCACCTGAGCCTGCCCACCGGTGGTCACTACCCGCATGTACTCAACCCAAGCCGGTATGAGGTTTTTCTCGAGGCATCGAACTGACGGTTTAAACGAAGAGGCAACCATGAAGCAAAACAAGGAGACAACCATGAAATTCAAGCAACTTTTTACCCTCGCCACCATCGCCGCAGCGGCCTGCGCCGCGCATGCCGACAGCTTCACGCTGCGCATGGGTGGCGGCCATCCCACGGGCCTGACCTATATCGGTGTCTATGACACCTACTTCGCCACGGAGGTGACGAAGCGTGTGAAGGAAAAGACCGGCCACGACATCCGTTTCATCAAGGCGTGGGGCGGCAGCGTGGCCAAGGTCGACGGTGTGATCGAAGCGGTGCAGAAGGGCACGCTGGACATCGGCCTCTCGCCCATCGGTTTCGAGCAATCGCGTGCGAGTCTGTTGAACTACAGCGCCTACGTGCCCTTTACCTCCCCCGATCCGGTGCTGCAGCAGAAGGTGTCGAACCGCATGCTCAAAGAAGTGCCGGCCTTGCAGGCAAGCATGAAGCCGTACAACAGCTACGTGTTGGGCGCCATGACGTCGGAAGCCTATGGCCTGACGACCGCGTTCGACTGGAATTCCATCGCCGAACTCAAGGGCAAGCGCATCGCGCTGGCCGGCACCAATGCGCCGCTGTTCATTCCGCTGGACGCCGTGCCGGTGACGCTGGGCATTGGCGACCACTACCAGGCGATGCAGAACGGTCTTGCCGACGGTAGCCTCTTCTACATCTCCGGCCTGGAAGCATTCAAGCTGCAGGAAGTGGCCAAGGTTTTCAACAAGACCGGCTTTGGCTCGCTGAGCACACTGGTGGCGTTCATGAACCTGGACACCCGCGCCAAACTGCCCAAGGAAGTGGTCGCCGTGATCGACCAGGTCGCTGGTGAAGCGTCTGTGCGTGTGGCCGAGATCAGCAAGCAGCGCGACATCGATGTCGAGAACCGCGCCAAGGCCGCGGGCGTGAAAGTCAA
>NZ_JBFJMY010000094.1:0-12296 GCF_041633695.1 Hydrogenophaga sp. | reverse complement strand
CGCCGCCTGCGCCACCATGGCCAGCGACGCAGGCCCACAAAGCCGATCGCCCTGCGGCAGAAACGGCACTTGCTCCAGCAGCACCTGCTCAGGCAAATGGCTGGGCCACTGCTGTTCGAGCGCCACCAGTTGCGGCGGCGAGGCACAACCCGAGAGCCACAGCCCACAAACAAGAACCCCCGCCAAGGCGGGGGTTCTAAGGCCGATGGACCAGCCGATCACCGCATCGCTCGGGTGAACGGGAAGACCTTGGTAAAACCCAGAATGTCGGTCACCAGCAGAACCAGGAACACGGTGAACAGAATCCCGACCACGCCAGCGCCAGCGGGTGCCTGGTCCACACGGTCGGCGAGTTGCGCCACCTCGACGTCGGACATGGCCTGCACGCGCGCCACAGCGTCCTGGGCGTCCACCCCCTGGGCCTGCAAGGCACTGCGCACATCGTCGCGGTTCAAGAAAGCCGTGACTTGCGCGCGCTGGGCGGCGGCCTGGGGCGTGGCAATGGCCGCTTCTGTCGAAACGATGCCGGCATGGGCACTCATGGGAATGCCCGCCAAGGTCATGCAAGGGATCAGCAGGGCGGCGACGAGCCGCTTGAATGTTTTCATCATGGTGGTGGATCCGGTTGATTGCGCTGCAGCAACATTTGCCACAAGCCCGCCTACCTATGTACACCGGCTTGATGGCCGGGGTCAACAGGGCTTACACCGGCTCACACCTTTGTGGCACAAAAGTCTGCCCGGACCTGCGACCAGGCCCTAGCTGAGCGCGCGGCGCAGTTCCTGCAGGCGCTGCTGGACCGCGTCGCGGCCCAGGTCGTCGTCGGTTTGGCTGGCGTAGATTTCCAGGTCTTTCACCGCCAGCGGAGCATCGCCCATCTCGGCCCAGGCCAGGCCCCGGTCGCGGTATTCGGTCCAGGCGTCGGGCAAGAGAATCACCAAGCGGTCCTGCACCGCGATCAGGCGCAGCCAGTCTTCCTGCGACTGGTGGATTTCCTTCAGGTTGCGCAGCATGCGCGCCAGGATGTCGCGCGCCGGAGCGGCTTGCAGATACAGCCCCACCGGCACGTCAAAATCGTCCACCAGCCCACTGCGGCGCTTGAAGGGCTCCAGCCGCTCAGACAGTTCTTCGCGGCTCAGGGACACGCCGGAAAACGGATCGATCACCACCTGTCCATTGGGCAGGGTGACCTTGAGCATGAAATGCCCGGGAAAGCCCACACCGTGCGCCGAAAGCCCCAGGCCTTGCGCCAGTTCCAGCCACAAAACAGCCAGCGAAATCGGAATGCCCCGGCGCGTCTTGAGCACCGCGTTCAGATAGCTGTTGTCGGGGTCGTAGTAGTTGTTGACATTGCCGCCAAAGCCCATGTCACGGAAAAAGAACTGGTACAAGGCCCGCAGCCGCTGCAGCGGGCCAGCGTCCGGCGCGCAACGGCGCTGCACCCGGGCCAGCATCTGGTCCACATCGCTCAACACCTGCTGCACATTCAGGTCGGCGTATTCGTCCTGGGCGATGCAGATGGCGGCTTCGAGCAAAGGAAGGGCCGCGTCGTCCCTCACCAGCGCGGCGAAATAGCCCAGCGGCGTGGGCTCGGTGAAGTCGTACGACATGGGCATGTGGGGCACAGCCAAAGTGGCGGAATGGGTCTATTTTCGGACGAATTGGCGCAGCTTCAAACCCGAGAGCGACAAACTCAGAAAATACAGGGCCACCCCGAACAGCACGCACACGGTCAGCAGGCCCACGCGCTGCAGGGCATGGCCAGCAAAGTCGAGCCAGTTCACCCGGGCCGCCGCCCACATCAGAAACACCGCCAGCAAGGCGCTGGCGGCCACCACCTGCAAGACAAAGCGCCCCCAGCCCGGGCTGGGCTGGTAGGCGCCGCGCCGTATCAAGCCCACCAGCAACCAGCTGGCATTGATCATGGCGCCAATGCCGATGGCCAGCGCCAGGCCGGCGTGCGCCAGATGCGGCACCAGCAGCAGGTTCAGGCACTGGGTGAGCACCAACACCACGATGGCGATGGTGACCGGCGTGCGGATGTCCTGCCGGGCATAAAACCCCGGCGCCAGCACCTTGATGGCCACCAGCCCGACCAGGCCGGCGCCATAACCCATGAGCGCGGTCGCCGTCTGCGCCACGTCGGCACCGGAAAAGGCCCCGTAGTGGTACAGCACCGACACCAGTGGCCGGGCGAACGTGAGCAAGGCCACCGCGCACGGCACGGCGAGCAACACCACCAGCCGCAAGCCCCAGTCGAGCAGGCCGCTGTAACGCGCCGCGTCGTCCGCCGCACGCGCCGCCGCCAGCTGCGGCAGCAAGACCACACCCAGCGCCACGCCCAGCATGGCGGTCGGAAACTCCATCAGCCGGTCGGCATAGGTGAGCCAGCTCACACTGCCGGTCGTGAGGTGGGACGCGATCTGGGTGTTGATCAGCAAAGAAATCTGCGCCACGCTCACCCCCAGCAAGGCGGGCAGCATGAGCGTGGTCACCCGGCGGGTGCCGGGGTGTTGCCAGGCCGAGCGCAAGGACGACCAGCGCCAGCCGATGCGGGGCAGCATGCCCAGGCGGTACAGCGCGGGAATCTGCACCCCCAGTTGCAGCGCCCCGCCCACCAGCACACCCGCGGCCATGGCATAGATGGGCTCGATTCCCATGGACGCGAACCAGGGCGCGCCTTGCCACGCGGCGGTGATCATCGCCACATTGAGCAGCACCGGCGTGGCCGCAGGCACCGCAAAATGTTTCCAGGTGTTGAGAATGCCGGCCGAAAGCGCCACCATCGACATGAAGCCGATGTAGGGAAACATCCAGCGGGTGAGGAAAACCGCGACCTCAAAACCCTGCGGGTTTTGCTGCAGGCCGCTGGCCATGGCCCAGACCAGCACCGGGGCACCGGCGACGCCCAGCACGCAGGTCATGGTCAGCGCCCAGGCCAGCACGGTGGCGATCTGGTCCACCATGGCACGGGTCGCCTGGTCGCCCTCGGTCGCCCGCACACCGGCGAGCACCGGCACAAAGGCCTGGCTGAACGCGCCTTCGGCGAACAGGCGGCGCAACAGATTGGGAATACGGAACGCCACGTTGAAGGCGTCGGTGAGCGCACTGGCGCCGAACGTGGATGCCATGAGCAGCTCGCGCACCAGACCGGTGATGCGCGAAGCCAGGGTCAACAGGGAAACCAGAGAGGCGGATTTGAACAGGGACACCGGTGAAGTGTAGCCAGACCGGCCGCACGCCGTGCTAAAATCGCGGGCTTTGCTGGCATCATCTCCAAACATTGAAGGAATTTCACCATGGCAACCAAGCCGAAGAAAAAGAACCCCCGCCTGGCATCAGGCCGTAAACGCGTCCGCCAGGACGTCAAGATCAACGCCGCCAACTCCTCGCTGCGTTCCAAATACCGCACCGCCGTCAAGAACGTTGAAAAAGCCGTTCTGACCGGTGACAAGGCCAAGGCCACCGAACTGTTTGCCAAGATGCAAACCGTTGTGGACACGATCGCCGACAAAGGCATCTTCCACAAAAACAAGGCCGCTCGCGACAAGAGCCGCCTGTCGACCAAGGTGAAAGCACTGGCCACCGCCGCTGCCTAAACCGCCGGACCTCACGGTCCACGGGCCTGCCTCGGCAAGCCCACAGCCCGGACCTCCCCGGTCCGCCGTTTGAAACCGGTGCGCTGCCAGCAAAAAAGCAAAAAAGCCGTCGCAAGACGGCTTTTTTGTGGGCGCCATTTTTGAAGGGGCGCTGCATGCGCGCAGGCCTCCAACGCGCCCGTGCTCAGCGCTTCGGCGGGTCGGGCAGCAGGCAGGCTTCGCCCACTTGCAGATTGTTGTCGCGGGCAAAGTTCATGCAGAAGTCCCAGGCCATGAGCTCGGCCTCGCGCAAATCGGTGTGCACGACCACGCATTTGACACCGTTGATCACCGTGGGAATGCACCAGGGCGAATAAGAGATGTGGCTGCCCGGTTGTGCGCCGCCCGGGCGGAACTGGCTCATCACACCCGCCAGCCGTTCCGCCCAGTCGCTGGGGCGAAAAGTGTGGCCATTCTGGGTGATCCCCTGTATGAACACTTGTTTGGCGGAAGGTGAAACCATCGGGGAAAAGCCTTCTGATAGAGGGCCCGGCAAGGGACAGAATGCCACCACCAGACCGAGGATCGCTCACCAGGCAGGGCGGCAACTATTCTATCTTATATAAGACCTGATACAGGGATTACCCGAGGTACCAGGCGGTGAAACCGGAGTCTGGCACAAACGGGTGACGTGGCTTTGTGCATCGCTCCGATGCCGAACAAGCAAGGCCGGTGCCAAGCGCAGCGCCTAGAATTGTGTCTCCACGGTTCAACACGCTTCAACTGCTGTTGAGCCGCTTCTTTTTCCACCCGGAGCTTTCCCCATGACCGCTGCCCCGTTGACCGCCGCCTCCCCTCACGTGATGAACACCTACGGTCGCCTGCCGATCGCCATGTCGCACGGGCGAGGCTGCCGCCTGTGGGACGTCCATGGCAAGGAATACCTGGACGCGCTGGCCGGCATCGCGGTCAACACCTTGGGGCACGCCCACCCCAAACTGGTGCCGGCCTTGCAGGACCAGGTCGGCAAGATGATGCATTGCAGCAACTACTACCATGTGCCCGACCAGGAAAAGCTCGCCAGCCTGCTGGTGGAGCGCTCGGGTCTCAGCAACGTCTTCTTTTGCAACAGCGGCCTGGAAGCCAACGAAGCCGCGCTGAAACTGGCGCGCAAATACGGCCACGACAAGGGCATTGAGCGCCCGCAAATCGTGGTCTATGAAAAAGCCTTCCATGGCCGCAGCATCGCCACCCTCTCGGCCACCGGCAACCCCAAAATCCAGGCCGGCTTCGGCCCGCTGGTCGAGGGCTTCATTCGCGTGCCACTGAACGACATCGAAGCGCTGAAGAAGGCCACCGCAGGCAACCCCAACGTGGTGGCGGTTTTCTTCGAGACCATCCAGGGCGAAGGCGGCGTGAATCCGGCGCGCATCGAATACCTGCAGCAGTTGCGCGCCTTGTGCGACCAACAAGACTGGCTGATGATGATCGACGAAGTGCAGTGCGGCATGGGCCGCACCGGCAAGTGGTTTGCCCACCAGTGGGCCGGCATCCAGCCCGACGTGATGCCGCTGGCCAAGGGCCTGGGCTCGGGCGTGCCCATCGGTGCGGTGGTGGCCGGCCCCAAAGCCGCCGGCATCTTTGCACCGGGCAACCACGGCACCACCTTTGGCGGCAACCCGCTGGCCATGCGCGCCGGGGTGGAGACCATCCGCATCATCGAAGAAGAGGGGTTGCTGGAGAACGCGGCCCGCGTGGGCGCGCAGTTGCGCGGCGCATTCGAAAAAGCCCTGCTGGGCAAGCCCGGCGTGAAGGACATCCGGGGCCAGGGCCTGATGATCGGCATCGAGCTGGACAAGCCCTGCGGCGTGCTGGCCCAGCGTGCGGCCGAAGCCGGCCTGCTGATCAGCGTCACGGCCGACACGGTGATCCGCATCGTGCCACCGCTGATCATGAACAGCGCCGAAGCCGACGAAGTGGCCGCCATCTTGTTGCCGCTGATCGAAACCTTTCTTGCCGAGTGAGCACCCCGACATGAGCATCCAGCACTACTTGCAATTCAAAGACCTCGGTGCCGATGAATACGGCTACCTGTTCCAGCGCGCGGCCTTCATCAAACAGAAGTTCAAGGCGGTGGAGAAGCACCAGCCCTTCGCCGACCCGGACCGCACGCTGGCCCTGATCTTCGAGAAGGCCAGCACCCGCACCCGCGTGAGCTTCGAAGCGGGCATGTACCAGCTTGGCGGTTCGGTGGTGCACTTGACCACGGGCGACAGCCAGCTCGGCCGCTCCGAACCTATCGAGGACAGCGCCAGGGTCATCAGCCGCATGGTGGATCTGGTGATGATCCGCACCTACGAACACACCAAGCTCGAGCGCTTCGCGGCCCACTCGCGCGTGCCCGTCATCAACGGTTTGACCAACGAGTTCCACCCCTGCCAGATCCTCACCGACCTGTTCACGCTGTGTGAGCACCGCCCCGCCGCCAGCGGCCAGCCGCTGGACGCGCTGCGTGGCAAGGTGGTGGCCTGGGTGGGCGACGGCAACAACATGGCCAACACCTGGCTGCAGGCGGCCGAGTTGCTGGGTTTCACCGTGCATGTGAGCACACCCAGCGGCTACGAGATCGACCCCCAGCTCGCGGGCATCTCGAATCCGGCTTGCTACAAGGTCTTCAAAAACCCGCGCGAAGCCTGTGCCGGCGCCGACCTGGTCACCACGGACGTGTGGACCAGCATGGGCTACGAGGCCGAGAACGAAGCGCGTCGCAAGGCCTTCGCCGACTGGTGCGTGGACGAAGCCATGATGAAGGCCGCCAAGCCCGACGCGCTCTTCATGCACTGCCTGCCCGCGCACCGTGGCGAAGAGGTGATGGCCGACGTGATCGATGGCCCACAAAGCGTGGTCTGGGACGAAGCGGAAAACCGCATGCACGCCCAGAAAGCCCTCATGGAGTACCTGCTGCTGGGACGCCAGTATTGAGCCCGACGAGGCTGGTGCGCAAGCCGCCCGACGCGGTCTGAACATGCAAGCCCTGCTCAACGCCATCGCGCAGATGGCGCGCCCCACCGACGCGCAGCGCATTTTTCACGGCCGGGGCGGCCTGCATCCCGGCTGCGAGCAGTGGTCGCTGGACGCCTTTCCGCCCGTGTTTGTGCTCACCAGTTTCCAAGCGGTGGACGACGCCGCGCTGGCCGCCGTGCACGACGCGCTCGCCAGCCGCTGGGCCGAGATCGCACCCGGGGAAGCGCTGAACTGGGTGTTCCAGACCCGCCTCGATGGCCGCACCGAAACCCGCCTGATGGCCGGCGCCGTGCCCGAGCCGCACGCGGTGAGCGAGGGCGGCAGCCGCTTTCTGGTGCACGTGTTGAAAGGCCAGAACCACGGCCTGTTTCTGGACATGGCGGCGGGCCGCCAGTGGGTGCGCGAGCAGGCCGCTGGCGCCAAGGTGCTCAACCTGTTTGCCTACACCTGCGCGTTTTCCGTGGTGGCCTTGCAAGCGGGCGCCAAACACGTGGTCAATGTGGACATGAGCCAGGGTGCCATGGCCATCGGGCAACAGAACCACGCGCTCAACGGCGTGCAGGCCGGTGCCAGCTTTCTGACCCACGACATCTTCAAGACCTGGGGCAAGATCACGCGCAGCGGCCCCTACCACCTGGTGATCGTCGATCCGCCGAGCTACCAGAAGGGCAGCTTCGTCGCCACCAAAGACTATGTGCGCCTGATGCGGCGCCTGCCGGATTTGCTGCGCCCCGGTGGACAGCTGATGCTCTGCCTGAACGCGCCCGAACTGGGGCTGGATTTTCTGCAGGCGCAAATGGCGCAGGCCGCGCCCGAGCTGCTGTTCGAGCGCCGCCTGCCCAATCCCGCCACCTTTGCCGACGCCTCGCCCGAGCGGGCGCTCAAGGTGTTGCTGTACCGGGCGCCCGAGCTGCCGCCCCGCTGAACGGTCGGCCGCGCCCAGCCCCAGAGCCGACGCCATGTCCTTGAACACCTGCCAGAGCTGTGGCGCCTGCTGCGCCAGCTTCCGTGTCGATTTTTCGGTGATGGAGACCCAGGCTGCGGGTGGTGCGGTGCCCGATGGTCTGGCCGCCGACGTCACCCAGTACACGGCGCGCATGCGCGGCACCGACCACAGCCCGCCGCGCTGCGCTGCGCTCACCGGCCAGATCGGCCAGCGCGTGGGCTGCGGGATCTACGAGTGGCGTCCGTCACCTTGCCGGGAGTTCGCCGAAGGCAGTGAAACCTGCGAGCGCGCCCGGGCACGCCATGGGCTGCCGCCGTTGTAGCTCAGCGTTCCGAAGGCGGTTGCGAAACCATCGGAATGATCCGGAATTTGCCCGCCTCAAACTTCGGCGTTTCGTCTGCCTGGGCGCAGCCCCCACAACTGCTGGAGCAGTCGCCGCAACCGGGCACCTGGGCCAGTGTGCGGTGCACCCGGCCCAGCCGTTGGCGCAAGCCTGCAGGCAACCAGTACCAGAGGGCGTAGGCCGCCGCCACGAACACGATCACCGCTGTTATCCATTCCTGCGTCATGCCCCGGCCCCCGACAGCATCAGCGTCACGCGGTAGGTGACGAAGCTGGCCGCGTAGGCCAGGCCAAACAAATACGCCGTCATCAGCAGCGGGTAGCGCCAGCCATTGGTCTCGCGTTTGACCGCCACCAAGGTGGAGATGCACTGCGGCGCGAACACGTACCAGACCAGCAGCGACAAGGCCGTGGCCAGCGACCAACCCTGTGCAATGATCGTGCCCAGCTGCGCCGCCGTGTCGTCACCGGTGGCCGAGAGCGCGTACACCGTGCCCAGGGCGCCCACCGCCACCTCGCGCGCGGCCATGCCCGGCACCAGCGCAATCGCGATCTGCCAGTTGAAGCCGATGGGTGCGACCAGCACCTCCAGCCACTGGCCAATGCGCCCGGCGTAGCTGTATTGGATGGCCGGCCCCGTCGCACCTTCGGGCAGGCCGGGAAAAGAGGCGAGGAACCAGAGCAGGATCATCAACGCCAGCAGAATGCCGCCCACGCGCTGGACGAAGACCATGCCGCGCTCGTACAGACCCCGCGCCAGGCTGCGCGGGTTGGGTAGCCGGTACGACGGCAGCTCCATGATGAGGGGCGTGGGCCGCGTGTGCCCGCGCCAGAGCAGGAACACGCCGGCCACCGCCATGGCTGAAACGATGCCACCCAGGTACAAGCCGAACATCACCAAACCTTGCAGGTTGAACACGCCCCACACGGTGCGCGAGGGGATGAAGGCGCCGATCAGCAGCGCGTACACCGGCAGCCTTGCCGAACAGGTCATGAGCGGCGCGATCATGATGGTGACCAGGCGGTCGCGCCAGTGCGTGATGGTGCGCGTGGCCATGACGCCGGGCACGGCGCAGGCGAAGCTGGAGAGCAGCGGAATAAAAGAGCGGCCCGACAGACCCACCGTGCCCATCACGCGATCGAGCAGAAAGGCCGCGCGCGGCAGGTAGCCGGAATCTTCCAGCACCAGGATGAAGAAGAACAGCACCAAAATCTGCGGCAGGAACACCAGCACCCCGCCCGCCCCGGCGATGATGCCGTCGGTGATCAAACTGCTGAGCACACCCGGCGGCAACAGGTGCTGGACGCCCGCCGACAGCAGCGCCACGCCGGACTTGATCTGGTCCATCGGCCAGGCCGCCCAACTGAACACCGCCTGGAACATCATGAACAAAGTGAAGGCCAGCAGCAGCATGCCCCACAGCGGGTGCAACACGACGCGGTCGATCGCGTCGTCCCGGTGCAAGGTGTCTGCCGGTTCGGTCACGGCCAACGACACGATGCGGCGCACCGCCTGCTGCGTGGCCATCACCTGCTCCACCGTGCTGGCGTTCCAGTGCAGCGAAGCGGGCGCCGACACCCTGGCGCCCAAGTCCAGCGCATCGAGCTGCGCCAACAGCGCACGCGCGCCATCGTGCTGCACGCCCACCGTCTCCACCACCGGCATGCCCAGTTCGTGCGACAGCACGGCACGGTCCACCTCTATGCCGCTCTGGCGGGCCACGTCGCACATGTTCAGCGCCAGCACCATGGGCAGGCCGAGCGCCCGCGCCTCCAGCACCATGCGCAGATTGAGCTTGAGGTTGGTGGCGTCGACGACACAGACGATCAAATCGGGCCGCTGCTCGCGGACACGGTTGCCGGTGACCACATCGCGGGTCACCGCCTCGTCGGCACTCAGGGCATTCAGGCTGTAGGCGCCGGGCAAGTCCAGCACCAGCACCTTTTTGCCCAGCGGCGTGTGCAGCTCGCCCTCTTTGCGCTCCACCGTGACCCCTGCGTAGTTCGCCACCTTCTGGCGGCTGCCGGTGAGCAGGTTGAAGAGCGCGGTCTTGCCACAGTTCGGGTTGCCGAGCAGCGCGATGCGCAGCGGTTGGATGGTGGAGGCGGTGTTCATGGCCAGGCAGAGAAGGAGCGTACACGGATCAACGCCGCCTCGCGGCTGCGCAGGGCAAACGTGGTGTGACCCACCCGCACCGCGATGGGGTCGTTGCGCGGAAAGCTGCGCGCCACCACACGCACCGTCTCGCCGGGCAGAAAGCCGATCTCCAGCAGGCGCCGCAACACGTCCTGGTCCTCGGCGTCGGTGGTGGGGGCAAACCCCGTCACCTCGGCCAGGATCTGGCTCGGCCATTGGTGCAGACCTTGTTCGACAGTTGGTGGCGCAATCTGGTTCATGGGCTGATTGTTGATAACGATTCTTATTCTTACCTTAAGCCGCGCTTCATTTTCGAAAATCCACCGCTGGCCCCCCAGGAACTGGCGCCGCCTTGATACAGATCAGATCGCCGGCCGTCCCCCCGACAGCCACGCACCCGAAACTTCGGCCACTTGTTGGAGATAACCGACACCACGAATCCGCAGCTTCGTTACCTTCACCGGTTATGCAAGACCTCTGGGACATCTCGCCTCCGTTACACGCCGGCACGCCGGTCTTCCCCGGTGACACGGCCTACCAACAAGACTGGTCGGCCACGCTGGGGCCTGGCTGCCCGGTCAACGTCAGCGCCATCACGCTCTCGCCCCACGCCGGTGCCCATGCCGACGCGCCGCTGCACTACGACCCGAACGGCGCCACGCCGGGCCAGCTCGATCTGACGCCCTACCTCGGCCCCTGCCGCGTCATCCACGCCATCGGCTGCGGCCCGCTGGTGCAGTGGCACCACATCGAACACGCATGGAAAGACTTGCCGCCACGCGTGCTCGTCCGTGTCTATGAACGCATGCCGCAAACCACGTTCGACACCGCCCTGCCCGCCTTCGCGCCCGAGACCATCGAGCACCTGGCCGACCTGGGCGTGCTGCTGATCGGCACCGACAGCGCCAGCATCGACCCGGCCGACAGCAAGCCCCTGGAGAGCCACCAGGTGATCCGCCGGCGCGGTCTGCGCGTGCTGGAAAACCTGCTGCTCGACGACGTGCCCGAGGGCGACTACGAACTCATCGCCCTGCCCCTGAAACTGATGACCGCCGACGCCTCGCCCGTGCGCGCCATCCTGAGAAAACGGCCATGACCCCTAACCTGCATCACTGCCAATCCCTGGACCAGCAAGACCCGCTGCGTGCCATGCGCGACCTGTTCGCCTTGCCGCCCGGCGTGATTTATCTCGACGGCAATTCGTTGGGTGTGATGCCCAAGACCGCTCCCGCGCGCGTGGCCGACGTGGTCGCCCGCGAATGGGGTACCGACCTCATTCAAAGCTGGAACAAGAACGGCTGGTTCGGCCAGCCGCACAAGGTGGGCGACAAGATCGCGCGCCTGATCGGCGCCCAGGCCGGCGAAGTGGTCGCCACCGACAGCACCTCGATCAACCTGTTCAAAGTCTTGTCCGCCGCACTCAACATCGCCAGGGAAGACGCGCCGCGCCGCCAGCGCATCGTGAGCGAGCGCAGCAACTTCCCCACCGATCTCTACATCGCTGAAGCCCTTTGCAAAGAGCGCGGCTACGAGCTGGTGCTGGTCGAACCCGAAGACATCGCCACCTCGCTCAGCGCCGAGGTCGCGGTCTTGATGCTCACGCATGTGAACTACCGCACCGGCGCCATGCACGACATGGCAGCGATCACCGCTGCGGCCCACGCCGAAGGCATTCTGACCGTGTGGGACCTGGCCCACAGCGCCGGCGCGGTGCCGGTGAACCTCACCGCCGCCAAAGCCGATTTCGCCGTGGGCTGCGGCTACAAATACCTGAACGGCGGCCCCGGCGCGCCCGCCTTCGTCTGGGTCAACCCCTTGCACACCGAGCGCTTCTGGCAACCCCTGGCCGGCTGGTGGGGGCATGCCGCACCCTTCGAGTTCACACCCGACTACCAGCCCGCCAGCGGCATCACCCGCTACATGTGCGGCACCCAATCCATGATCAGCCTGGCCGCGCTGGACTGTGGGCTCGATGCGGCGCTGGCCGCCGAAGCCTTGGGTGGCATGGACGCGCTGCGCAAAAAATCGCTGGCGCTGAGCGACCTGTTCATCACACTGGTCGAGGCGCGCTGCAGCGGCCACGGGCTGGGTCTGGCCACGCCGCGCGAGCACGCACAACGCGGCTCGCAGGTCTGCCTCTCCAGGCAAGAAGGCGCCTACGCCATCGTGCAAGCGCTGATCGCTCGCGGCGTGGTGGGCGACTTCCGTGCCGGGAACCCTTCGACGGGTTCAGGGCGAACGGCATCCCCAGACATCCTGCGCTTTGGCT
>NZ_JBFJMY010000093.1:0-12307 GCF_041633695.1 Hydrogenophaga sp. | reverse complement strand
GTGCGCGGGTCGTGGCTCTGGTGGTGAAAGGCCGCACCCATCAGCAGGCCGTACAACATGGGCGGGCCGCCGTGCATGCCCGAAACGAAGACTGCGGCCAGCGCGATCACGGCGCACAGGGCCGCACCCGGCCACAGGCTGACGAGGTGGCCAGACCGCGCTTGCCAGATGTCCATGGTGCCGGAGCGCCACCCGTGCCGCATGAAGCGGCGCCGGCCAGGGGCACCGCCGGGCCGGCTCTGCCGGACGGCCAGTGCCGCCCCCTTGAGGGGGAGGCGCGAAGCGCCGCGGGGGTGTTTCATTTGTCGACAAAGGCGCGTTCGATCACGTACTGCCCCGGCTGGCTCATATTGCCTTCGTGCTGGCCCAGCTTGTCCAGCCAGGCCCGGGTGTCGCGCAGCATCTCGGGGCTGCCGCACAGCATGAACCGGTCGTCGGTGGCGTTGATGGGGGGCAAGCCCAGCTCGTGTGCGATGCGCCCGGTCTCCAGCAAGGTGGGGATGCGGCCCTGGTGGCGAAAGGCTTCGCGCGTCACCGTGGGGTAGTACAGCAGCTTGGTGCGCACCTGCTCACCGAACCATTCGTTCTGCGGCATCTCGTGGCTGATGCGGCGCTCGTAGGCCAGCTCCTGCACCTGGCGGCAGCCGTGCACCAGCACGATTTTTTCAAACTGCTCGTACACGTCGGGGTCGCGCGCCACGCTCATGAAGGGCGCCAGGCCAGTGCCGGTGGACAGCAGATAGAGGTGGCGCGCGGGCGTGAGGTTTTGCGTGAGCAAGGTGCCCGAGGCTTTGCGCCCGACCAGAATCTGCTCGCCGACCTGGATGTGCTGCAGGCGCGAGGTCAAAGGGCCATCGGGCACCTTGATGCTGAGAAATTCCAGCGTGTCTTCGTAGTGCGGGCTCACCATGCTGTAGGCGCGCAACAGCGGCCGGCCATCGACCTCCAGGCCAATCATGGCGAACTGGCCGCTCTGGTAGCGAAAGCCCGGATCGCGCGTGGTGGTGAAGGAAAACAGGCGGTCGGTCCAGTGGTGCACCGACAGCACTTCGGCTTGAAACAAGTTGCTCATGTTCGTGCTTCCAAGGTGGTGGATGTGGCGAGTTCGCGCAGGTAAGACCAGGGGTAAATGCCCCGGTCGTGTCCGTCGCTGAAGCCGAGGTTCACACCGTGCTCGCCCACAGGCTCCAGCGTGGTGAGTTCGATGCCGGCGTCAGGGTCCGGCAACTGGCCGCTGCGGCGCAATTGCACGCACTGCCCGCAACGGCAGTTCGCGCGCAGCAGCGCATGCGACAGGTGGCTGCTGGTGTCGTCGGCCCAGTCGATCTGCAAGCTGCGCGAAAGACGGTGATCGGTGATGGCGGTGGGTGGTATCACAAGATTTCCCCGTGTGGATGGGACCCGTGGTTTGTGAATGGCGGATACGGCGGGCAGATGGCGGGTACCCATGCCCTGTTCGGCTCAGATCAACTCGCCCACGCCCTTGGCGTCGACATTGACGGCGAAGCCCTCCAGGCCACCGCTGGCCAGTTCGTTGCCCATGGCGGCCAGGCTTTCTTCGCGGATCAGATTGCGCAGCTTGTGCAGCACCTGGGTGAACGCCACCGAAGACATCATCTCGGCGGTGCGCGGCCGAGGCAGCGGAATCTCGACCTCGGCCTTGATGCGCCCGGGTCGCGCCGTCATCACGTACACGCGGTCGGACAGAAAGATGGCTTCTTCGATGTCGTGCGTGATGAACAGCACCGACAGCCGCATGCGCTGCCACATATTGGTGAGGATCTGCTGCATCACCACGCGGGTTTGCGAATCGAGCGCGCCAAAGGGCTCGTCCATCAGCATCACTTGCGGGCTGGTGGCCAGCGCACGCACGATGCCCACGCGCTGCTTCATGCCGCCCGACAACTGGTCGGGGTAATGGTTTTCGAACGACAACAGACCGGCCAGGCCCAGCAGCGTGCGCGCGGCGGTCTCGCGCTGGTTCGCCGCGACGCCCTGCATCTTCAGCCCGAACTCGACGTTCTTGCGCACCGACATCCAGGGAAACAAGGAGTACTGCTGAAACACCACGCCACGGTCGGAACCGGGGCCGACGATCTGGCGGCCGTCCAGCGTGGCCTCGCCCTGGGTGGGCTGCGTGAAGCCGGCCACCACGTTGAGCAGGGTCGACTTGCCGCAGCCCGACGGGCCGATGATGGAGACGAACTCACCGGGTGCCACGTGGAGTGAGACGTCGGTGACGGCGTGCACACGCTGCTGTGCGCTGCCGAAGGTCATGCTGAGCTTGCGCACCTCAATGCGGCCTCGGGCCTGGGGGGTATTCATGAGCGACCTCCAAGTTTCGAGAATTCGAGCCAAGGCATGAGGGCCTTGCCAGTGAAGCGGATGAGCCAGCTGCACAGCAGGCCCAGAACGCCGATGGTGATCATCCCCAGCACGATGTCGGCGTACGCGATCAGCGAGTACGCCTCCCAGGTGAAGTAGCCGATGCCGAACTGGCCCGAGATCATCTCGGCCGCGATCAGCGACACCCAGGCCACACCCATGCCCACGGCCAGTCCGGTGAAAATTTGCGGCGCAGCGCCGGGCAGCACCACATGCCACATGAGTTGCCAGCTCCTGGCGCCCAGGCACTGCCCGGCGCGCAGCAGCACCGCGTCCACCGCTTTCACGCCACTCTCGGTGTTGAGCAGGATCGGAAAGAACGCGCCCACGAAGGTGATGAAAACGATGCTCACCTCGTTGTCGGGCCACAGCATGATGGAGATGGGCACCCACGCAATGGCGGGAATAGGCCGCAGCGCTTCCAGCGCCGGGAACAGCAACTGGTGCATGCGCTGGTAGCGACCGATCACCAGGCCCAGTGCCACGCCCAGCACACCGGCCAGTGCAAAGCCGATGAAGATGCGGCGCAGGCTCATGCCAACGTTGGTGATGAACTTGCCGTTGCTGCCGGCCTGCACCATCGACTGCCACACATCGGCCGGGGTCGGCACGTTGGCGAAGCGTATGTAGAAGTTGACGTGGTAGGTCGTGACCAGGTGCCAGAACAACAGCAAGCCGCCCAGCGAGCACACCGCCAGCAAAGCCGACACGCCGTTGCTCTGCGCCCAGGTTCGCAACCAGGCACTTGCACCGGCGCCTGCACCGGCACGCGCGGCCTGCGTTTCGGCGCCTTGCTCGTGCCGGTGGGTGTTCGCCGGGCCAAGCGCCGCCACCAGATGCGGGCCGGTGGTTGCAGCGTCCATGGCAGATGGGCCAAAGATTTGCACGTCTTCGATGCGGCGTAGTGGTGCACTCGACATGGCGTTCTCCGGGCCTGCGCTCAGAACGGCGCCGCAGCGACGGTCAGAGCTTCGCGGTAGTCGGCCAGCTTGCCGCCGATCTTGGCCGCGTGTGCTTCAGCGTCGCGCTTCAGCAGAAAGGGCACGATCACGGGCTTCTTGGCGTCCTTGGCGTTGACGGCGTAGAAGGCCTTGTCGGCAAACACCTTGATGCCCAGCGCCTGGTCTGTGAGGTAGGCCGCGCGGATCACCTTGCCGCTGGCTTCCAGCTTGGCAATGGCGCCCAGGGTGCAGACAGCCGAGGCATAGGGATCGACACCAGCGCCCTCCACCCAGACCTCACCCGCTTCCTTGGGCCGCGTGATCGGCGATTTGCAGAATTTGTCCGTGCCGCCAATATCGAAACTGGTCATCGACTGCTTTTGCGCGTCGTAATCCAGCTTCGTCTGCTTGAAGGCTTCGCGCACATAGGTCTCGTTGACCCAGGCACCGATGTCCAGCGGCTTCACGCGCTTGAGGTCGGTGAGCACGCCGTGGCCGATCTTGATGGTGTCGAGCCAACGCGGCTTGATGGTGGGGTCCAGCGTGTGGATGCCGCCCGGGCCGAGGTAGAGGTAGATCACTTCCTTGTCGATCTTGGTCCACTCTTCGACCTTCGTGGCGCCGCGAACCGGGTCGGCCTTGAACCACGCATTGGCTTCCATCAGTGCGCGGATGTAGGCCACCACCACTTCCGGGTATTTCTCACCAAAGTCCTTGCGCACGATCACGCCGTGGAAGGTGGGCACATTGGTCTGCACGCCGTCAAAAATCTTGCGTGCAAAGCCCCGGTAGGGCAGCAGGTCGGCAAAGGGCACGAAGTCGGCGTGGGCGTCGATCTTCTTTTCCTGCAAATTGGTGGTGCCCACCTCGGGGCTCTGGCTGACCAGGCTGAAGAAGTCCGGCGGCAGGCCACGCGACGACAAGGCTTGCAGCACCATGCCGTGGGCCGCCGAGCCGAAGGGCACCGACACCAGCTTGCCTTTGAGATCGGTCAGCTCGTAGAACGGAGAATCCTTGTGCACCACGATGCCGTTGCCCGAACCGAAGGCGTTGTAGGCGATGGTGGCGATCAGCTGGGTCTCGTTGCCCGGCTGCGACTGACCGGTGGCGCCCGCCACCAGCAAGGGGTAGTCGCCCATCATGCCGATCTGGATCTTGTCGGCCATCATGCCGTTGATGATGGGTGGACCCGAGGTGGCGTTCTGCCAGTCCAGCTCAAAGGTGATGTCTTTGTACTTGCCGGTTTTCGGCAGGTACTTTTCGATCAGTTTCATTTCCTTCAACACCACGCCCCCGGTGACGGTGTTGGAGGTGGTGTTCTGGGTGCCGATGCCGATGACGACGACCTTTTTTTCCTGGGCGAGCAAGAGCGTGGGAATCAGCCCCAGGCACAAGGCGAGTGCGGAACGGGCGAGCCAGCGGGAGCGGCCGGCTTTGGGAGCTAGGGAAAATGCTGTCATGAGAACCTCCAGGTGAGTTGAAAGAATCAATCGGGATAGATGGGCGTTTTGGGTGGACCAGTCCACTCAAATCGCGTCGCTCAACATGTCTCTCTTGTCTCTCTTGTCGGCCCATTGGTCTGCACCGGGCAGGGGCTCTTGGGTGGTGGTGATCACGGGCCATTTCAGGCTCAGTTCGGCGTTCAGGGCGACGTACTCTTTCTGCTCGGGCGCCAAGTCCTGCTCTTCCAGAATGGCTTCCACCGGACACTCGGGAATGCAGACACCGCAGTCGATGCAGACGGCTGGATCGATGACCAGAAAGTTCGGGCCCTCGTGGAAACAGTCCACCGGGCAGACCCCCACGCAGTCGGTGTATTTGCAGCGGATACAGGCTTCGGTGACCACGTGTGTCATATCGCGGCTCCCAGGTTGCCGTGCATCTGGATCGCGGTCAGCGCGAGCTTGGCGAGCTTGCGCACATCCGGGTCGCTGTCCTTCAAGGCGCGCTCCAGCGGTGCGATGCCGCGCGTATCGGCCAGCTCACCCAGTGCGATCACCGCTTCCTTGCGCAGGTTGCTCACGGTGTGGGTGCTGGCTTCGCCCAGCACCCACACGGCGGCGGTGGCTTTGAGCTTGCCCAGGCTGCGCGCGGCTTTCACCCGCACCTGCCAGTACTCGTCGTCCATGGCGCGGATCAGATCGGGCACGCCCAGCGCCGAACGGGTTTTGGCAAACGTGGTGGCGGCCTCTTCGCGCACCTGCCAGGCCGGATCGGCCAGCGCCCGGCTCAGCGCGGGGTGCACGCTGACCGCGCAGGACTCGCTGGCATAACCCAGGGCGCCCACAGCCACGCGCCGCACTTCGGGTTCGGTGTCGTAAGCCGCCACCTGGGTCAGGGCGGTGATGGCATCGGCCCGCTTAAGGTAGCCCAGCACGCCCACGGCTTCGCGGCGCACCAGGGGATCGGCGTCGCCCAGCGCCTGCAGCGCGGGCTCAAAGGCTTCGTCTACCCGCAAGGCGCGCACCGCGTGCAAGGCCGCGGCCTTGACCGCTGGATCGGCATCCACAAGATACGGCAGGATGGGCGTGGCAGAGGCGGGCTCTTTGAGCTCGGCCAGGGTGTAGGCCACGGCCTCGCGCACGGCGGCATCGCTGTCTTTGAGCAGGGGCACCAGGGCGGCGAGCACCTCGGGCTCCTCAAAGCCCTCCAGGGCCTTGGCGGCTTCCAGCCGAACCAGCGGGCTGGCATCGGCCAGCGCCACCGTGAGCAGCGGCGCCACGTCGTCCTCTTCGTCGGTGTAGGGCAGATCGATCACCGCCACGCGGCGCACCTCGGCGTCGGCGTCCTGCAGGCGCAGAAAAATGCTGGATTGAATGGCCTGGCTCATGGCTTACCTCACCAGGTAGGGAATGTTGACGTGCACCGCGCCGGTGGGGCAGTCCTTCTCGCAAGGCATGCAGTACCAGCATTCGTCGAACTTCATGTAGGCCTTGTTCTTGATGAAGTCGATGGCCAGTACATCGAGCGGGCAAACATCGACACAGACGGTGCAGCCTTTGTCGGCGATGCACTTGTCTTCGTCGACGACGACGGGCGCTTGTGTGCGTGTGATCGTGATGGTCATGGTGGGTACCTGCTGGGTGTGGGTGGGGGATTCAGGCGGCGATGGCCGGGGCCGGGGAACCGGCGACGCGCAAGCGCTGGTAGGCGGCTTTTTCCTGGTCGTTCAGTTCCACGATGTAGGGCTCGACCTCGCGCTTGCGGAACTGGGCCTGGCCGTTGCCGTCGCTGGTGACGTTGGTGTGGCAGAACCAGTTGGCGTCGTCTTTTTCCGGGTGGTCCACGCACAGGTGGTACAGACCCCAGCGGCTCTCGGTGCGGAACAGCGAAGAGCGCGCGGCCAGCTCGGCGCAGTCGCGGATGGTGTGGGCTTCCATGGCGCGCATCAGTTCGTGCGGGTCTTCGGCCACCATGTGGTCCAGGTCTTCGCGGATTTCGTCGAAGCGCTGCAAGCCGATTTCCATCTTGCGCGTGACCTTGGGCGGCTGCAGGTAGTCGTTGACCACGCGCCGCGTCTTGTATTCGATCTGGAACGGTGTCGGCCCTTCGCTGCGCGACAGTGGTGCGGCCACGCGCTCGCGCTCGACCTGCACCCGGTCCTGGTCGATGCGCACATCGCGCGCACCCGCCACATAGTCGGCAGCGTTTTCGCCGCAGAACTTGCCGTAGACAAAGGCCCCCAGCATGTAGTTGTGCGGAATGCTGGCGCAGTCGCCGGCTGCGTACAGGCCGGGAATCGAACACTCACCGCGCTCGTTGGTCCAGATGCCCGATGCGCTGTGGCCGCTGCAAAAGCCGATCTCCGAGATGTGCATCTCGATCATGCTCTTGCGGTAATCGGTGCCGCGCCCTTCGTGGAAACGACCACGGCTGGGCCGCTCGTTGGTGTGCAGGATGTGCTCGATCTCGCTGATCGTTTCTTCGGCCAGGTGATCGAGCTTGAGGAACACCGGCCCCTTGCCGCCTTCGAGTTCGTTGAAGAACTCCATCATCATCTGGCCGCTCCAGTAGTCGCATTCGATGAAGCGCTCGCCCGCGTTGTTGGAGGTGTAGCCGCCAAACGGGCCGGTGACGTAGGCGCAAGCCGGGCCGTTGTAGTCCTTGATCAGCGGGTTGATCTGGAAGCATTCGAGGTTGGTGAGCTCGGCCCCCGCGTGGTAGGCCATCACATGGCCTTCGCCAGTGTTGGTCGGGTTTTCGTAGGTGCCGAACATATAGCCCGATGCCGGCAAGCCCAGGCGGCCTGCTGCGCCGGTGCAGATGATCACGGCCTTGGCCTTGATCACGTAGAAGTCGGCGGTGCGGCAGTCAAAACCCATCACACCGGTGATCTCACCGGCCGCGCCGGTGAGCAAGCGCGTGGCCACCACGCGGTTGGTGATTTCCACCCGCGCTTTCTTCAGCTGGCGGTAGAGCACGCGCTTCATGTGGTGCCCTTCGGGCATGGGCAACACATAGCTGCCGATGTGGTGCACCTTGCGCACGGCGTAGTAGCCGGTTTCGTCTTTCTCGAACTTGATGCCCCACTTGTCCAGCTCTTCGATCATGGCGAAGCTGTTGGCCGCGTAGGCGTACACGCCCTTCTGGTCCACGATGCCGTCGTTGGCCACCGTGATTTCCTTGGTGTACTGCTCGGGCGTGGCGTGGCCCGGTATCACCGCGTTGTTCAGGCCATCCATGCCCATGGAGATGGCGCCGCTGCGCTTGACGTTGGCCTTGTCCAGCAGCAACACGCGCAGCTTGGGGTTCTTCTCTTTGGCCTTCACCGCGGCCATGGGGCCGCCGGTGCCGCCGCCCACCACCACGATGTCGTATTCCAGTTCAATGGTTTTCATGTTTGCCTTTCGGGATGTGTTCAGAAAGAGGGCTTCAACGGGGGAAATGTCAGAGCGGCACGCGATCGACGCGCACCTTGTACTGGAAGGCGTCGCCGCGGTAGTACATGTGCTCGTAGTCGATGGGCGTGCCGTCGCTGGTGTGGGTGGTGCGCTCGATCACCAGCACGGGCGATCCTTCTTCCACTTGCAACTGCGCGGCCAAAGGCTCGTCGGCCAGGGTGGAGCCGATCTGCAGATCGGCGTGGCCCAGCGACATGCCGTAGTCGTTTTCAAGAATGACGAAAACGTCGCGCGTCGCCAGGTCTTCCTTGGCGAGCCGCGCACCGATGGCAACCGGCAGGTACGTGACGTCGAGCGAAATCGGTTCGCGGTTCAGAAAGCGCAGGCGCTGCAACTCGGTCACCCGGGCGCGCTTGGGCAGGTGCAGGCGCTCTTGCACCTGCAGGCTGGGGGTGACGGTGCGCAGCGACACCACGCGGGCAAAGGTCTCGTAACCCATTTGCCGCATGGCCTCGCCAAAGCCTTGCAGACGGCCCAGATCCTGGAACGCCTTGGGCTTGGAGACGAAGGTTCCCTTGCCGTGGATGCGGAACAGCAGGCCTTCGTTTTGCAAATCGTTGAGCGCCTGGCGCACGGTGATGCGGCTCACGTTGAAGGCCGCGATCATCTCGCTCTCGGAGGGCATTTGTTCGTGCGGCTTGTAGGTGCCGTCCAGCACACGCGAACGCAGAATGTCTTTGATCTGCGCGTACAGCGGCACCGGTGACTGGGGCTGTATTTCCCGCGCCAATGCCGACAAAGGCAGGTCGGAAACAACGGCGCGCAAAGGGGTGGTGGACATGGCTGGCTTCAACTCGTTATGACGAGTTATGTTCAGCAAAAGCCGTGCCAGCCCGTTTGAGGTCTGTTTGGGCGGTATCTGGCCCTTCAAGCGCCCTGGAGCAGCCCCTGCGTGCCGCCGCTGGTGCATGGGCGGCCCAAGGCTGGTGCGCACGCACAACTTTCAAGCGCGCGCGGTGCTGGGTTTGCATGCCCGGGCACGTGCGACCACCGGCGCGCTTGTTCAGCGCCTTGGGGGCCGACCGCGAGCTCTATATACAGGGGCGCAACGGTTGTTGTCGGTGAGCGGCATGGGCACCGACAAGGCGCCGCCGCTGCGGGCCGACGGACCCGCTAGAGAAAGACGCTCAGTGTTTGCCCATGGCCGCGATCGCGTCCGGCGCATAACCCAGCTCGCGCAACAGTTCGGCGTTGTGCTCGCCCAGCTTGGGCGGGCTGAGGCGCACGCCGGGGCGCTCGCCGTCCATGGTGAAGGGGAACAACACCGTGGGCGCGCTCTGCCCGGCGTTCTCGCCGTCGGGCAGGGTGATGGGTGCCAGGCCGCCGGTCGCTTTCAGGTGCGGGTCGTCCAGAAGATCGTGCGGGCGGGTGATGGGCGCAAAGGGCAGGCCTTCTTTTTCAAACAGCGCACCCAGTTCCCGCGCGCTGCGGCTGGCCAGGCGCTGGCGCAATTCGGGGATCAGCCAACCGCGTTCGCGCACGCGGTGGTTGTTGCTGGGTAGACGCGGATCGCTTTTCAGGTCTTCGTAGCCAAAGGCTTTGCAGAAGATGTCCCACTGGGTATCGCTCACCACAGCGAGAAAGATCTGCTCACCGTCTTTCACTTCGAACACGTCGTAAATGCCCCAGGACGAGATGCGCTCGGGCATGGGCGCGGCGGGCTGGCCGGTCACCGCGAACTGCATCATGTGCTGGGCCACCAGGAACACGTTGTTCTCGAACAGCGCGCTTTCCACCTTCTGACCCAGGCCGGTTTTTTCGCGCTGCGCCAGCGCCGCCATCACACCGATGGCGCCGAACATGCCACCCATGATGTCGTTCACGCTGGTACCGGCGCGCAGCGGGTCGCCGGGGCGCCCGGTCATGTAGGCCAGGCCGCCCATCATCTGCACCACTTCGTCCAGTGCGGTGCGGTGGTCGTAAGGGCCGGGCAGAAAGCCTTTGTGGCTCACGTAGATGAGGCGCGGGTTCAGCTTCTTCAGGCTCTCGTGGTCGAGCCCGAGCTTTTGCATGGTCTCGGTCTTGAAGTTTTCGCTCACCACATCGGCGGTGGCGATGAGGCGCAGCACCGCCTCTTTGCCCTCGGGCGACTGCAAATCCAGCGCCAGGCTTTTTTTGTTGCGGTTGAAGAGCGGGAAAAAGCCCGCGCCCGAGCCGAGCAGGCGGCGCGTGTTGTCGCCCTTCAACGGCTCGACCTTGATCACCTCGGCGCCCAGGTCGGCCAACACCATGCCGCAGGTGGGGCCCATGACCATGTGGGTGAACTCGACCACGCGCAGGCCCGCGTAAGGCAGTTGGCGGGCGGCTGCGGTGCCGGTGGTGTGGGTGTTTTCGGTGGAAGGCGTCATCGGGTCTTGCGGGGTTTGAATGGGTGGATGGTGCGGGCCGTGCGGCTGGTGCAGGTCGTGCGGTTCAGGCGGCAACACCCCAGCCCATGGGTAGGCCAACCTCGGGCAGCATGCCGTACAAGGCCTCACCGGGCAAACCGGCTCGCAGGGGTTCGCGTGCGGCCAGCAGGCGCGGCAGGTCCACGCCGGTGCGCACGCCCATGGCTTCGAACATGAACACCAGGTCTTCGGTGACGACGTTGCCGGACGCGCCTGGCGCGTAAGGACAACCGCCCAGGCCTCCGAGCGAGCTGTCGAAGGTGCGCACACCCACGTCGTAGGCGGCCAGGCAATTGGCCAGCCCCAGGCCGCGCGTGTTGTGCATGTGGGCGGCACCGGCACGCTCGCCGATTTCGGCCCGCAGCCGCTGGAACAAACGGCGCACCTGCGCCGGGTTGGCCATGCCGGTGGTGTCGGACAAGCCCACTTCGTCTGCGCCCGCCGCCACGCAAGCCGCAGCGAGGCGGATCACCTCGTCTTCGGCCACCGCTCCTTGCAAGGTGCAACCAAAGGCGGTGGACAGCCCCACTTCGACCTGCGTGGCCGGCGCGGTGTCGCGCCGCAGCGCGAGCATGGTGCGCACCTCGTCCAGCATGTGTTCGCGGGTCTTGCGCACATTGGCCAGCGAATGTGCTTCGCTGGCCGACACCGGCAAGGTGATCTTGTGCACCCCAGCGGCCAGCGCGGCCTGGGCGCCGCGTGCGTTGGGCACGAGCGCCATCACCGTGATGCCGGGGTGGGTCAGCGCATGGCGCACCACGTCGGCGGCATCGGCCATTTGCGGCAGGTAGCGGGCCGGCACGAAAGAAGCGACTTCGATCTCGCGCAAACCGGCGGCCACCAGCGCGTCTATCCAGCGGCATTTGTCGGCCGTGGCCATGGTCGCCTGGACCGACTGCAAGCCGTCGCGCGGGCCGACTTCGCTGATCAGAACCGCAGCTTGTGCAGCGGCTGTAGGGGATGGATTCAAAAAGACCTCTTGCGTTTCATCTATTAGAACGATATTCTTTCTACAAAAATCATCTCAGAGCCCCTCCACCCTGTCAACCCCAGCCCCGCAACCGCCACCATGCCCAGAAAAGCCCGCACCGCGTCGCTGGCCGATGCACACGCCGCCACCGGCGGCGTGGCGGCGGTGGACCGTGCGCTCTCGCTGCTGAACGCGTTTCGCCCGGGGGACGACGCCCTGGGTCTGGCCGAGCTGGCGAGCCGCACCGGCTTGTACAAAAGCACGGTGCTGCGCTTACTGGCTTCGCTGGAGCACGCGCGTTTGCTGCAGCGCCTGGGCGATGGCCGCTACGGCCTGGGTGGGCAGGTGGCGCGCCTGCACACGCTGTACGCAGCCTCGTTCTCGCTCGACCGGGTGGTGCTGCCGGTGCTGCGCGAGCTGGTGGCCAACACCGGCGAAAGTGCGGCCTACCACGTGCGCCAGGGCCGCGCACCCAAGTCAAGGAGCAGATCGACTCGATCGCGTCTGCTGCTCTCGGCGATCACTTCGACGCTCGGTACCCCGGCTACCCGCGGTTTGAGGTGTCGGTTCCGATCGGCAAGGGCAACCTCGGTGAGAGCGTCAAGCAGGCGCTGAACCAGATCGCTGGCCGAAAGACCCAGCTCGGGACTGCCATCCTTCAATCGCTCGAGCTGCTCCACGCAGATGAGTCACTGACCAATGACGGCACATTCGCTTCGACGC
>NZ_JBFJMY010000092.1:0-12318 GCF_041633695.1 Hydrogenophaga sp. | reverse complement strand
CACGGCCTCGGGTGGCGCGTCCAGGTGCAGGCGCTGGCTGTTGGTGTAGCAAAGAAAGCGCCGGTTGGTGGCGCGCCCTATCGCGCACAGGCCCACGCGCTGCGCCACTTCCAGGCCCATCTGGGTGATGCCGCTGCGCGAGACCACCACCGGTACACCCATTTGCGCCGACTTGATGACCATTTCGCTGGTCAGCCGTCCGGTGGTGTAAAAAACCTTGTTGTCTCCCTGCAGCGTCTTGGGGTCTTGCAAGGCCATCCAGCCGGCGATGGTGTCCACCGCGTTGTGGCGCCCCACGTCTTCCACAAACAGCAGCAGCTCCTCGCCCTGGAACAGCGCACAAGCGTGCACCGAACCCGCCGATTTGTAGGTGCTCTCCTTGAGCCGGATCGCGTTCACGATGCCGTAGAGCTGCGACTGCAAGAGCATGGCGTCGGGCGGCAGGCGGATCTCGTCCACCTCGTCCATGAGTTTGCCAAACACACTGCCCTGCCCACAACCGGTGGTGACCACGCGCTGGGCGGTGCGCTCTTCTATGCGGTCTATGCCGTTGCGCGTCTTGACCGAGGCCGCTCCCACCTCCCAGTCCACCGTCACCGACTCGATGTCGTCGATGGAGCGCACAAAACGCTGGTTGAACAAATAGCCCAGCACCAGCCACTCCGGATGGGCGCCCAGCGTCATCAGTGTGACCAGTTCGCGCTTGTCCACATACACAGTGAGGTCGCGTTCGGCCGGTATGGAGATCGACTCGCGTTCGCCATGCTGGTTCATGGCCTCGACTTCGCGGGTCAATGGTGCACGGGCCTGGGTGAGGTGGGGCAAAGGCATGGCGGCAGACTACAACAAATTCGATGGCAACAAAATCAAAGGGCCGGCACCCGAAGATGCGGCCCTTTCAAAAACGCACGCAAACCCCCAATGGGCAAAGCCGTGGCCGATCACTTGCCCGGGGTGGGGGTCTCAGCCGGCGCCTTGCCGCTGGGTGGGCTGGCTGCGGTGGCCGGTGGCGAGTGCGCGCCTGCCGCTTCGACGGGTTTGGCCACCGCCGCCGCCGCTGCCGCCACGTACGTGAACGGTCCTGGGTCGGCACAGGCTGGCAGCGCGGTACCGGGCTTGACGGCCTGGCCCTTGTTCGCCGCGTTCTTCAAGTAATTGGCAACAGCTCGGTCCATCGAGAGGCACAGCTTGTAGCTATCGACCTTGGCAGACCAGGCCGTCTTGGCTTTGGCTTCCTCGGCCTTGGCTTGGGCTTCACCGGTCAATGCGGGCGCTGCGGGCAACTTGGCAAACACCGAAGTGGCCAGCAGCATCGAGAGGCACAGAAGGCTGCGTTTCATGGGGTTTCCTTGATTCAGAAAAATCGGGATTCGCTCAGGCAACGCGCGGTGCATCGCTGTGTGTTGCGGCTGCGGCAGCCGTGCGCTGCGCAGGAATCTTGCCGGCTTGTATGTCTGCGTGCCACAGTTGGTGGTGTTCCTTGGCCCAGGTTTCGTCCACATAGCCGGTCTTCATCGCGCTGTAGGCGCCCTTCATGCCGATCGTGCCCATGTAGATGTGCCCCAGGAACATGGCCATCATCAGCACCGCTGAGCCGGCGTGGATCATGTGCGCGATCTGCATGTTGCCGCGCGTGTACTCCACCGAAGGCACCAGCTTGTCCATGAACAGGCCGGAGCCGACCACGATCAGGCCAAACAGGAATACGCCGCCCCAGCACAGCAGCTTTTCGCCGGCGTTGAAGCGGTGCGAAGGCACCTCCGTACCACTGAACATCCCGCCGCCCTTGCGCAGCCAGTTGAGGTCGTCCTTGCTCGGCAGGTTGTCCTTCACGAAGGTCAGGATCACGATCACCAGCGACACCGCGAACAAGGGTCCGGCGAAGTTGTGCAGGTTCTTCAAGGCATAGGTCAGCCAACCAAACAGCGTGCTGCCCAGAACAGGCAACAGGAAGAACTTGCCAAAAGCCATCACGATGCCAGAAACCGCCAGCGCCACAAAAGCGGCTGCATTGACCCAGTGCGCGGCGCGCTCAACGTAGGTGAAACGTTCGATCTTGCGACCGGTCTCCTGGCCGTGCAAGCCGATACTGCCTTTGCCAACGTAGAACAAGGCAATGGCCGCCAGCACGATCAACAGCAGCGAACCGCCGTAGGGTATGAGCCAGTTGTTGCGTACCTGGCGCCAGGCTTCACCGGCGGTGGTCAGGCGCGAGCCGGGGTATTGCACAAAGGGCTGGATCAGGTTGCCCGCTTCCACAGCCGGCAGGCTGCTGTAACCCGTCACGCCCTTGCTCACGTCGCGCCACATGGGCGCGTTGTTGCCGGGTTGCACCTTGCCGCGCTCGCCATTGCTCTGGCTGGCGTAGTTGGCGTCGCTGCTGGCGTCGGGCGCGATTTCGAAAATATTCGCGCTCTGGATACCCGCTGTCGCGGGCTGACCCGCCGGACTGGCGGCCGCCGCAGGCTCAGCGGGTGCTACCGGTGCCGCAACGGTCTGCGCCTGGGACCAGCAAGCGCCCATGGCCAGCAGGGCGACAGGCACCAGACGCGCCAGATGCCGGGCCAGCCAGGCGGCGGTCGCGGGTTGTTCGGGGTGGAGAGACTGATGCATAACGCACGCCTTCCTTATTGGCCCATACGGGTGTAGTCGTTCTGGCCGTACTGGGCACGGGCTTTGAGTTGCTGCTCCCAGCTGTTGCGGTCACCGGCCTTCCAGCCGCTTTGCACAAACGGGCTGTCGCCGGCGCCTTCGAAAGGCGCGACAGCATGCCGGTTGCCACCCATGGCCTGCGGCTTTTCGCCACACGCCGACAAGGTCAGCAAAGCGGCGCCGAGCGCCATCACCAACAGGTAGCGTGTCTTCATGATTTGGTGCCTCCTTGCGCGGTGCCATAAGCCGTTCCCCAGCCCCAGACTTCGGCGCCTTTGCCACGCCGCAAGACGCGGCTGCGGAAGATGTCGGCCACGGTGTCGCCGTCGCCAGCGAGCAAGGCCTTGGTGGAGCACATCTCGGCGCAAGCCGGCAGCTTGCCCTCGGCCAGGCGGTTGCGGCCGTATTTTTCAAACTCGTCCTGGCTGCCGTGCTCCTCGGGCCCACCGGCGCAGAAAGTGCACTTGTCCATCTTGCCGCGCACACCAAAAGTGCCCTGCGATGGAAATTGGGGCGCCCCGAACGGACAAGCGTACGAGCAGTAGCCACAACCGATGCACACGTCCTTGTCGTGCAGCACCACGCCTTCGTCGGTGCGGTAAAAGCAGTTCACCGGACACACCGCCATACAGGGCGCATCGCTGCAATGCATGCAAGCCACCGAGATCGATTTTTCGCCCGGAACACCGTCGTTGAGCGTGACCACCCGGCGGCGGTTCACGCCCCAGGGCACTTCGTGTTCGCTCTTGCAAGCGGTCACACAACCGTTGCACTCGATGCAACGCTCGGCGTCACAGATAAATTTCATTCGTGCCATGTGTTGCTCCTGGTCTTATGCTTTTTCGATGTTGCAGACCGTGCTCTTGGTCTCCTGCATCATGGTCACGATGTCGTAACCATAAGTGGTCGCGGTGTTGACGGCCTCGCCGCGCACCACCGGCATGGCCCCCGATGGGTAATACGCCTTCATGTCTTCGCCCTGCCAGCGACCGGAGAAGTGGAACGGCAGGAACACGGTGTTGGCGTCGACACGCGGCGTCACCAGCGCCTGCACATTCAGGCGCGCACCGGTGGGGGAACTGACCCAGACCCGGTCGCCGTTGACAATGCCACGCGAGGCCGCCGTGGCGGGATTGAGTTCGACGAACATCTCCTGCTGCAACTCGGCCAGCCAGGGGTTGGAACGGGTCTCTTCGCCACCGCCCTCGTATTCAACCAGGCGGCCCGAGGTCATGATGAGCGGGAATTTCTCGTGCACCTTGTCGTCCACATTCTTCTGCTGCAGCGACTTGTACAGAACTGGCAGACGCCAGCGGGTCTTCTGGTCGTCGTGGCTGGGGTACTTGGCCACCAGATCGGGCCGGATGCCATAGAGCGGTTCGCGGTGCTGGGGAATGGCATCGGGGAAGTTCCAGACCACGGCGCGCGCCTTGGCGTTGCCAAACGGATGGCAGCCGTGGGCCATGCACACGCGCTGGATACCGCCCGACAAATCGGTCTTCCAGTTCTTGCCCTCTGCCGCTGTCTTCTCGGCATCGGTCAGATCGTCCCACCAGCCCAGTTTCTTCAGCAGCACGTGGTCAAACTCGGGGTAACCGGTGGTGATTTCTGCGCCGAGAGAGTGCGATCCATCTTCGGCCAACAAGCTCACACCGTCGCGCTCCACACCGAAGTTGGCGCGGAAGTTTCCGCCGCCGTCCATCACATGTTTGGACGGATCGTAGAGGTTGGGCGAACCCGGGTGCTTGATGGCGGCGGTGCCAAAACAGGGCCAAGGCAGGCCGAAGTAGTCGCCACTCATGTCGTAACCGGTTTCCTGGTCCACCACTTTGCCCTTGCAGCGCAGCGACTTGATGTCGAATGCGGCCATGTTGCGCATGTGGGCCTTGAGCCGCTCGGGGCTCTGGCCGGTGTAGCCAATGGTCCAGACGCTGGCGTTGATCTCGCGCAGAATGTCTTCGATCACCGGCTCGTCCAAGCCCTTGACCTGCTGCATCTTGTAGTTCTTGCTCAACTCATCGGCAAAGCCGAGTTTCTGCGCGAACTGGTGCATGATCATGTGGTCGCTGCGGCTCTCCCACAGCGGTTCGATCACTTTTTCACGCCACTGGATGGACCGGTTCGAGGCCGTCACCGAACCACTGGTTTCAAACTGCGTGGCCGCGGGCAGCAGGTACACCGCGCGGTTCGGGTTCTGGTCTTCGGCCTTGCCCGGCATGGCTGCCATGGCTGCGGTGGCAGACGGATATGGATCCACCACCACCAGCAAATCCAGTTTGTCCATGGCGCGCTTCATCTCCAGGCCACGCGACTGCGAGTTGGGTGCATGGCCCCAGAAGAACACACCGCGCAAATTGGTTTCCTGGTCCACCAGATCGCTGTTCTCCAGCACCCCGTCGATCCAGCGCGAGACCGTGATACCCGGCTTGCTGATCATGTCGGGCGCATAGCGGCCCTTGATCCATTCAAAGTCCACACCCCAGACCTTGGCAAAGTGCTTCCAGGAACCCTCGGCTAGGCCGTAATAGCCGGGCAGCGAATCGGGGTTGGGGCCGACGTCGGTGGCGCCTTGCACGTTGTCGTGGCCGCGGAAGATGTTGGTGCCGCCACCGCTCTTGCCCACATTGCCCAAAGCCAGTTGCAAGATGCAGGAGGCGCGCACCATGGCGTTGCCGATGGTGTGCTGTGTCTGACCCATGCACCAGACAATGGTGGCGGGCTTGGCCTCGGCCATCATCTTCGCCACCTTGAACATCTGTGCCTCACCAACGCCACAGGCCTCTTCCACCTTGTCGGGCGTCCATTTGGCCATCACATCGGCTTTGACGGCCTCCATGCCGTACACGCGGTCGTTGATGTACTGCTTGTCTTCCCATCCGTTCTTGAAGATATGGTGCAACAGACCGAACAGGAAAGGGATGTCGGTGCCGGAGCGGATGCGCACGAACTCGTCGGCTTTGGCGGCCGTGCGGGTGAAGCGCGGATCGACCACGATCATCTTGCAACCGTTTTCCTTGGCATGCAGCATGTGCAGCATGGACACCGGGTGCGCTTCTGCTGCGTTGGAACCGATGTACAACGCGCACTTGCTGTTCTGCATGTCGTTGTACGAATTGGTCATGGCGCCATAACCCCAGGTGTTGGCCACGCCGGCCACCGTGGTGGAGTGGCAGATACGCGCCTGGTGGTCGCAGTTGTTGGTGCCCCAGAGGCTCACGAACTTACGCATCAGGTACGCCTGTTCGTTGTTGTGTTTGGACGAACCCACGAAGTACACCGAATCCGGGCCACTGGCTTCGCGCAGGGCCATCATCTTGGCGGTGATCTCGTCCAGCGCCGTGTCCCAGCTGATGCGCTGGTACTTGCCGTCCACCAGCTTCATGGGGTAGCGCAAGCGGTATTCACCGTGGCCGTGCTCGCGCAGGGCCGCGCCTTTGGCGCAATGCGCGCCCAGGTTGATGGGCGAGTCGAACACCGGCTCTTGCCGGATCCAGACGCCGTTTTCCACGATCGCGTCGGTGGCGCAGCCCACCGAGCAGTGGGTACACACCGTGCGCTTGACCTCGATTTTTCCAGCGCCGCCAGCGGGCGCATCGGCCGCCGCCTGGGCTTTCTTCACCAAGGTGAGCTGGGACGCAGCCAAGCCCACACCGACACCCAAACCCGAGCGGCGCAGAAACGCCCGCCGGTCCATGGTGGGCAAGGCGGTGGCCAGGCCGCGCTGCAAACTGTGCAGCAAATGGGAAGCTCCTCTGGCGGAATGTGCCGCAGAGCCAGGGGATTTTTTGGTCAACAACATCGTGGGGCTCCTGTGCGCTTCAGACCCGTGCGGTCTTGTAGTAGTGCTGGACGTGATCCGTCAGGCTGTAGCCACCACCATGGGTAGGTACAGGGCGAGCAACCGGCGCGGCCGGGGCTTCCATGGGACCACGGGGGATCAGGGCGGCGGCTGCGGCCACCGCACCCAAGGTGCCCGCACCTGCAAACAGCGTGCGGCGGCTCAGGGGCGCCTGTTCAGGGCGTTGCGACTTGCTCATGCGTGTCTCCGGTTGTTGCAGCGTCCGGCCCGCACCGGCGGCAGGCCATATGGACTTTTTGCATGGGTCGAATCTACGCTTCGCCCGACGGGCATGCAAGCGACTTCGCGCAGCGGCTCCCGGTGCACGCCAAACACCACCCCAACGCAGGGCGTGCCGCAGCGCAGCATGGCGGTGTGCTGCAACTTTCATAGCCAGAAGCGTGCCATGTACCGACGGCCCAGACGCACCGCGCGCTGCGCCCGTTGCGCGAAAACACAGGTGCGGGTTAACCCCCAAGGCGAAAGTACCCTCCCGACCTCGGCCACGACAAGTTGTCGCGATGGCGTGCGACAAGTTGTCGCACGCCATCGGATCGGACAGCGCCGCGCCACGCGAAAACGAGCGTGTTGTTTTGGTCAATACCCTAGTGAATTTGTAGGAATCATCCGTAGAATGGCGCCGCGTGGAACCCTCTAATTCGTCCGATACCCCCAGCAAAACACTGGAAGGCTGGCCCGACTGGTCGATCTTGATCGTGGACGACGAGCAAGGCATGCTCAATTTTTTGGTCAAGACCCTGGTGCCGCGCTGCCAGTTCGTGATGAGCGCCGGCAGCGCCGAAGATGGCGCGCAGTGGCTGCGCACACACCACGCCGATCTGCTGATCCTCGACATATCCTTGCCGGGCAAAAACGGCGTGGTCTGGCTCAAGGAATTGCGCGAGCACGGTTTCAGCGGCGAGGTGATTCTGATCACCGCGTTCGCCGATCTGGACACCGCCATCGAAGCGCTGCGCGCTGGCGCGTCGGACTTCATCCTCAAACCCTTTCGGGTTCCGCAAATACTCAACGCGGTCAAGCACTGCTACGAGCGCGCACGCCTGCGGCGCGAGAACTTCGTGCTGCGCCGCGCCCTCTTGCCCGCATCCGGTCAAGGCAAGGGTCTGGTCGGCCGGTCCGACGCGATGCAGGCCTTGCGCGCGTCCATGGTCCGTCTGGCCGCGGTGGACAGCACCGTGCTGCTGCAGGGCGAATCGGGCACCGGAAAAGAGCTGGTGGCACGCGAACTGCACGCCCAGAGCAGCCGCGCCAACGGCCCTTTCGTTCCGGTCAACTGCGCGGCGGTGTCGCCCGATCTGATCGAAAGCGAGCTCTTCGGCCATGCCAAGGGTGCCTTCACCGGCGCCACCCGTGCGCGCGACGGGCTGTTCCATTACGCGCGCGGCGGCACGCTGTTTCTGGATGAAATCGGCGAACTGCCCCTGCCGATACAAGCGACCTTGCTGCGTGCGATC
This sequence comes from Hydrogenophaga sp., assembly GCF_041633695.1. Lineage (GTDB taxonomy): Bacteria > Pseudomonadota > Gammaproteobacteria > Burkholderiales > Burkholderiaceae_C > Hydrogenophaga. The sequence continues at coordinate 4,353 of NZ_JBFJMY010000092.1, read as the reverse complement.
GAAGACCTGCACATACGCCCGGTGGGCAGCGAACAACTGATGCCGGTGAACCTGCGCATCGTGGCCGCCACCAACCGCAACCTGAGCGAAGAAGTGGCGGCCGGGCGCTTTCGCAAAGACTTGTTTTTCCGCCTGCAGGTGGTGGATCTCACCCTGCCACCGCTGCGCGAGCACAAGGAAGACATTGCCGAGCTGGTGGCCTATTTCATGGCGCAACTGGCGCCTTCTCTGGGCGTGGATCCGCTGCAGATCAGCGAACAAGAGATGGACTTCCTGGTGCAATACCGGTGGCCGGGCAATGTGCGCGAGCTGCGCAACCTGCTGGAGCGCTCGCTGATCCTGGGCGCGCTGAATGTCTCGGCGCTGTACCCGGGCAATCCATCGGGTGCACGCGCCGGGCTGGAGCCCAACACCCCCACAGATTTGCACACGCTGGAGAAGCAGCACATTCTGGCGGTGCTGGAATCGGTGTCGGGCGACAAGACGCAGGCCGCCCAATTGCTCGGCGTGTCCCGGCGCACGCTGGAGCGGCGGGTGAGCGAATGGAGCGCAGCCTGAGCGCTTATGGCCAGCTCACACGCCCTTCGCTGGCGCTGGCGCACACCGCGCTGGCTGGCCGAATCGATACGCAACAAGCTGCTGGCCATGGCCTTGCTGCCCTTGCTGGTGGTGTTCCCGCTGCTGGTGCTGGCACTGGCGGTGTGGGGCAATGCCGCCTACGACCGCTTGCTGATCACCAAGGTGCGCAGCGACCTGGCGGTGGCGCACGGCTATTTCGATCAGGTGCTGATCGAAGTCGGTTCGGGTACCCAGGGTGTGGCCAGCTCACGGGCCTTGTTTGCCGCGCTCCAGCGCCTGCGCGCATCGGCCCGCAACCCCACCAGCCAAGCGGCCCTGCAAGCCCAGCTGGCACAGGCGCGTGCGCGCCTGGGGCTGGACTTTCTGGTGCTCTACGACCCGCAGGGACAAGCGCTGGGGCGGGCCGAAAGCACCACCAGCCAGACACCGGCTGCACTGGCGCCCATGCCCGCCGAGCTGGCGGCGTCGCTGCAAGCCGGTAGCGCACGGGCCACCGCCAGCTTGATGCGTCTGGAGCCGGACACGCTGCAGGCGCTGGCGCCCCATTTATTGCCCCGCGTGCAGATCCCGGTGATCGCCACGCGCAACGCCGCCCCCAGCGAGCGCACCACCGAAAGCCGGGCCATGGTGGTGCTCACCACCTTGCCGGTGCGCGACGACCAGGGCCGCACCATGGCCTTGCTCAGCGGCGGCCTGCTGTTGAACCAGAACCTGGATTTCATCGACCACATCAACCGCATCGTCTACCCCGACGGTTCCCTGCCCTTCGACAGCCAGGGAACCGCCACGCTGTTCCTCGACGACGTGCGCATCACCACCAATGTGCGCTTGTTCCAAGACCAGCGCGCCATCGGCACCCGGGTCTCACAAACCGTGCGCGACGCGGTGCTGGGCCGGGGCCAGACCTGGCTGGACCGCGCCTTCGTGGTGAACGACTGGTATGTGTCGGCCTACGAGCCCTTGCTCGACGCACGGGAAGAGCGCATAGGCATGTTGTACGTGGGCTACCTGGAGCGGCCGTTTCGCCTGGTGCGCTACGGCATGCTGGGTCTGATCGGTCTGATCTTTCTGGTGGTGATGGCGCTGGCCGCCTGGTTTTCGCTGCGCTGGGCGCGCAGCATTTTCCAGCCGGTGGAGCAGATGAACCGGACCATGCAGCGCATCGAAGAAGGCCAGCCGCAGGCGCGTGTGGGTGCCCTGGCCGCGCGCGACGAGCTGGGCGCGCTGGCCACCCACCTGGACCAGTTGCTCGATCTGATCGCCGAAAAAACCCAGGCCTTGCAACGCTGGGGCGACGAGCTGGACCACAAGGTGGCCGAGCGCACCCGCGAGCTGGAAATGAGCAATACCTCGCTGCAACTGGCGCAGCAGCAATTGGTCAAAAGCGAAAAGCTCGCCGCCATCGGCCAGCTCACGGCCAGCATCGCGCACGAGATCAACAACCCGATCGCGGTGATGCAGGGCAACCTCGATCTGATCCGCGAAACCTTGGGCACGCACAGCCAGCCGGTGCTGGCCGAGCTGCGTCTGGTGGACGAACAGATCGAGCGCATGCGCCTGATCGTGACGCAGCTGCTGCAATACGCGCGCCCCACCGAATACGCCGGTTACGTGGAATCGCTGAACCTGAACCGCGCGGTGGAAGACTGTCTGGTGCTGGTGGGCCATTTGCTGTCACAAACCCAGATCGAGGTGCAGCGCGACTTCCAGGCGCAACAGCCGGTGGGCATGAACCGCCAGGAACTGCAGCAAGTGATCATCAACCTGATGATCAATGCCATCCAGGCCATGCCCACCGGGGGCGTGTTGCGCCTGACCAGCCGCGACTGGCCCGCCGACCAAGGCACGACCACGGGTGCGGCCCAAGGCGCTGTGCTGTGCGTGCAAGACAGTGGCAACGGCCTGTCGGCGCAGGTGCTGGAGCGCTTGTTCCGCCCCTTCTTCACCACCAAGAACGACGGCAACGGTCTGGGTCTGTGGATCAGCCAGGGGCTGGTGGAACGCTACGGTGGCCAGATCACAGCCGAGAACCGCGCGGACGGGCGGGGTGCGCGCTTCTGCGTGGCGCTGCTCACCGAACCACGCGCACCCGACGCGGTGTCAACCCACAACGGACGGCCCGGGAGCCTTTGAGGCGGTCGCGCGCCGCGCAGCGGCGAGCGCAGTGCCTCAAGCCAGCATGTCGAAGGCCTGCGTCTCCACGTTAAGGAAGGCGCGCGTGAAGGCCGACAGCGCGGCGTAAAACACCGCCCGGGGATGGGCTGCAATGTTGTCGCACATGGCCAGCGCCCAGGGTTGCAGGTGCGTGGTGAAGAACTGCCGCTGCTGCGTCAGATTGGCCACCGCCACATCGTCGCCCGCGATCAGGTAGCGCATGACTTCGCAGACACAGGCGAAATGGTCTTCGGTTTCCGACACCGCTTCGTCGCGCGCCAAGCCCAGCACGGCCAGATCGCCGCGCAACACCGCCAGTGGCTTTTCGTTGAGGAAACCGCTGATGTAGTGCGAGCCGAACAAATACACCTCGGGCTTGCCCACGCCACCAAACAAGGCGTCGTATTCGCTGGCGATCTGTGCATCACCCCGGGCACGGGCGGCGGCCACCAGGTCGCGCCAGGGTTCTTCGAGAAAACCACCGGCGGCGGGCGCTTCGGTCACCGCCACGCGCAACTGGGCCAGCAGCGCCGGTGTGGGTGGCGCGTAATACAGGGCCGCCAAGAGGCCATACACCTCGGCACGTGCGGTCTCTTCGTCCAGAGCAGATGAAACAGGGATGGAATCGTTCATGTCGTTGCAAGGTCTTGGATGAAGGGGCTCAGAGGTCGGTGATGCGGGTCTCGGCCGGGTTGGAATACAAGTCCACCACCCGGCAGTCGCCGCACATCTTGAGGCGCTCGGCCGCCTCGCCCGCGAACATGGCGTGGCCGCTCAACTTGCCCAGCATCATCTCCACGCCTTTGAGCGTGCCAAAGGGTTTGCTGCAGCGTATGCACAAATACGGCTGCGCCTGGTTCAGCGAACGCAACTGCTTGCGCGAGTCAGACAACAGCAGGCGCGGCTGCAAGGTGATCGCGTCTTCCGGGCAGGTGGTGGCGCACAGGCCGCATTGCACGCAGTTCTTTTCAATGAAGCGCAGCTCGGGCCGCTCAGCGTTGTCTTGCAAGGCGCTCGCCGGGCAGGCGCTGACGCAGCTCAGACACAGGGTGCAGCGGTCTTTGTCGACCACGATGCTGCCGAGCAAGGAAGCGCCGGGCAGGCCGATGGCGGGCTGGGCCTGCCGGGCCGCGTGGCTGGCGCTGTCTTGCAGCAAGTGGTCCAGCGCCAGTTCGAGCGTGGCCCGCTTTTCGGCCTGCACCGCAAAGGTGGCGCGGCGCTGCACGCCTTGTGCCGGCGCGTCGCGCAGGGCCGCATCGAGCTCGGCGAGGTCGCGCGCATCGCGTGCCTGCAGCAGCTTGAAGTGCACACCGCCATAGCCCAGGCCGCTGACGATGGCCTGCGCCACCTCCATTTGCGCCTGCACCGCGTCCACATATTGCGGCGCCTCTTCACCCGTCATCAGCACCCATACCTGCGATGCGCCATAAGCGAACGCACTCAGCCAGACCTCCAGCCCGAGCGAGGCGGTGTGCCACAGCGGATAGGGGATCACCCTGGCGGGCACGCCCTGCACGCTCTTGTCCAGCCGGGCGGCACGGCCCAGGTCGTTGATGAGCGCAAGACCCGCTTCCTGGCTGTGCAGCAACAAGGCGGCGTCGCGTCCACCGGCCTTGGCGT
>NZ_JBFJMY010000091.1:0-12331 GCF_041633695.1 Hydrogenophaga sp. | reverse complement strand
GCAAAAAGACGGTGAAAAATGGACCGCTGCGGGCGATTTGCAGCCGACGCCTCTTCTGCCGCGCAGGCTCCTAGAGGTCGGCTTTCAGGTAGTGAGCCCCCGGCAAGGGGTTGTGGTAGTACGGCTCCACCTCGTAGAACCCCGCTTCCTGGTACAGCGCACGGGCGGCTTCCATATCGCTCAAGGTATCGAGCAGCATCGAGGTGTAGCCAGCTTGTCGGCCGGCCAGCAGAATGTGTTCGACCAACTGCCGCCCAAGACCAAAGCTGCGGAAGGCGCGCCGGACAAACAGGCGCTTCATTTCACATGCATTGAGGTGGTCGGAGCCGTGCAGGGCGCGTAGCGCACAGCAACCCGCAGGCGCCCCATCGACGAAGGCCAGCAACAGGGTGCCCTGGGGTTCTTCGTACTCACCGGGCAGGCCTTGAAGCTCGGCTTCAAAGTTCTGGAAGCACAGGTCGATTCCCAGGGATGCTTGGTAATCGAGCAGCAGTTCGCGGGTGATTTGCAGATCTTCAGGGAAGCGCGCCGGCCGCAAAACGGTGTCGGCGGGTTCTAACTCGGGCATGTGGTCGGGTGTGCGTCTTCCGGGGTCGACGTCAGAATGCGGGTGGCATCACTATACGACAGCATTTGAATTCGGACGCAGGGAGGCGTCCTGAGCGGTCAAGCCTGGGATCCGAGGCTCACCACCTGGTACACCACGGCGGCGCACACGAGCAGCACGACCAACGCCAGCAGCCGGGAGCGGGCGTCGTCGCGGGCCGGGCGCGCCGCAGCTGCCAGGGTCTTGTCGCCATGCCACATGGAGGCAACCAGCGCGCGCTTCTTGAACAGCTTGTAGTAAGCGATGGCGAGCAGATGCAAGGCGATCAAGACGATCAGGATGGCTTTGCCCAGGTTCTTGTGGTACCAGGTGGCCAGGCCGACCGTATCGCCCGAAACCAGGTGGGTGAGTGGCCCAAAGAAGGCAATTTCGTCGTCGCTGAAAAGACCGCTGCCCGCCTGCGCCAGCAGCAGCAAAAGCAAGGCCGCCACCGACAAGGCGCCCAGCGGGCTGTGGCCGACCTGGTGTTCCGGGCGAGCGCGCCCACGGAGGTAGTCGAGCAAAGTGCGGGGGCTGGGTAAAAACGAGCCAAAGCGCGACCAGTGCCCACCCAGGAAACCCCAAACCAGCCGAAAGAGCAGCAAAGTGAGCACCGCATAGCCCGTCCGGAAGTGCCAGTTCATCCAATTGCCGCCCAAATTGCCGGTCACGACCTGCGCCACGACGGCGGTGACGAGGGCCCAGTGGAACAATCGGGTGGGTAGGTCCCAGACGCGTACGGTGTGCATGGTGCTGTGGTGGGTGTCGTGAAAAGTGCCTTGGATGCGAGTGTAGCCAGCCAGAAAGGGGATTGGCGTCGCTTTGTGTTGCTTGGTTGCATGGAACTTTGGAATCATCGGCTAATCTGCTGGGTGTGGTTTTTCGACTGCACCAACCCCTACCCGTTACAACAGGAGTTTTCATGAACGTCCTTGCTACTCTCTCGCTGGCTACCGCAATTGCAACCTTGTCTGTGCCGGCGCTGGCGCAGTTCCAGAAGCCAGAAGACGCTGTGAAGTACCGCAAAGGTGCCATGACCGTCATGGGTGCGCACTTTGGGCGCATCGGGGCCATGGCCAACGGTCGCGTGCCCTTTGACGCCAAAGCGGTGGCCGACAACGCAGCGCTTGTGGAGACCATGAGCAAACTGCCTTGGCCCGCCTTTGCAGCGGGTACGGACAAGGGCGAGACCCGCGCCCTGCCGGAAATCTGGACCGAGCAGGCCCAGTTCAAAGAGTCGGCGGACAAGTTCCAAGCGGAGGTCGCCAAGTTGGCGGCAGCGGCCAAGACCGGGAATTTGGACAGTGTGAAGACCGCGTTCGGTGCGGTGGGGCAGACGTGCAAGTCGTGCCACGACAACTACCGCAAGGAGTGAGCGGCGCTTGTAGCAACCCGTTGATTGAAAAAAGCCTGCAGATACGCAGGCTTTTTTTTGAAGCGGAGGCGCAAGCCCGGGCTGCTCAGCTCTGGGCCAGCAGTTTTTCGATCAGCTCGTGCAGGGCGGGAAAATCGGGTTCACCCACAAAACGTTTGACGATGCGGCCTTCGCGGTCGAGCAAAAAGGTGGTCGGGGTGAGCTTCACATCGCCCCAGGCTTGTGCGATGTCGCCGGTGTTGTCCAGTGCCACTTTAAAAGGCAATTGCCGGGTTTGCGCGAAGTTGAGCACCCACGATGGCGGGTCGTAACTCATGGCAACGGCCACGGTTTCGAAGTCCCGGTCCTTGAATTTGTTGTAGGTTGCCACAATCGACGGCATTTCTTTGACGCACGACACGCAGGTCGTGGCCCAGAAGTTGACCAAGGTGACTTTGCCTTTAAGGTCGGATGTGGTGGTCTTGGCGCCGTCGAGCAGCACAAAGGTGGACAGTGGCGCTTCTTCGCGGGCGGTGCACCCGCCCAGTGCCAACAGCCCGGCGGTGCCGATGGCTGCCAGCAGCGTCAGAATGCCGCGCCGTGTGGCGGGCTGGGTGGTCGGTGTCATTGTCATTTGTTCGGCACGGGCATACATTGTTCAAGACCAAGCCCGCGTTTGGGGCGTTCGGTGGCGCGGTCACTGAAATTTGGATACACAACAACTCAAGGAGTTCACCATGCAACGTCGCCAGTTTAACCAGTCCGTCGCCAGCGCGACCGCACTGTTGATTTTCGCCGCCCAGCAACAGGCCTGGGCGCTCTCGCTGGGCGATCTGACCGAAGGCGATGCCAGTTCGGGTTTGAAGGCTGCTTTGCAGCAAGGCGCCTTGGCGGCCGTGGGCTTGCTGGGCCGGCCGGACGGCTTTCTGGGCAACCCCAAGGTCAAGATCCCGCTGCCCGGCTATCTGGAGGACGCCGCCAAGCTGCTGAAGTTCACCGGTCAGGGCAAGCGCATCGACGAACTCGTGACCAGCATGAACCGCGCCGCCGAGACCGCTGTGCCCATGGGGCGCGACCTGCTGGTAGGGGCGGTGAAAAGCATGTCGGTGAGCGATGCCAAGAACATCCTCAGCGGTGGCGACAACTCGGTCACCACCTTTTTCGCGGAAAAAACCCGCAGCCCGTTGGGTGAAAAATTCTTGCCGGTGGTGACAAAGGCGACCGCCAAGGTGGGCTTGGCCGACAAATACAACCGGGTGGCCGGCAAGGCGGCCAACCTGGGCCTGATCGGCAAGGACGAAGCCAATATCCAGGGCTATGTGACCGGCAAGACGCTGGACGGGCTCTACACCATCATTGGCGAAGAAGAGCGCAAGATCCGCCAAGACCCGGTGGGTACCGGCAGCGCCATCATCCGCAAGGTATTTGGTGCGCTGAAGTAGAACAACAACGCCGAAAGGCGTTCAGCAGGTGCAGGTACTCACTTGCACTCACCTGAGTTTCTGGCGCGCTTCTTCGAGTCGGTTGTCCAGGTAGGCGCCAAAAAAGTCGGGCACCGCCACGCCCACCAGCCGCTCGGCGAGTTCGCGCCCATCGGGTCCAAAAAACAGCACCGTGGGCGCGAAGCGCGCTTTCCAGCGTTCCACCATGTCTGCCGGATTGCTGATCTCGCCCGCAAAGCCCTGCAAAGTGCTGCTGCGGTCACGGATGTCGAGTTGAACTGCGTGCACCGTGCCGGCGCGGCGCAAGGGCGCCAGGTAGTTGTTGCGCACGATTTCACAGAACGGACAACCCGCCAGGGTGGTCATCACCACCAGGGGTTCGCCGCGGCTGGCCGCGGTTTGTGCCACCGCCCGCAAGGAGCTCGGACTGGGCAAGGCCGCCGGGGCGCTTCGGACAGGAGCAACGGTGTCCGGGTTGGTGGTGGTCATGGCAGTCGATTGAATATAAGCAATTGCTTAAACAATACCGCGCTGCCGCAGTTCCGACAAGCGTTCGGGTGAATATTTCAGGGTTTCGCGCAGGATTTCTTCGGTGTGCTGACCCAGTAGTGGCGGCGGCAGATCGGTTCGCACCGGTGTGGCGCTGAGCTTGATCGGGCTCGCCACGAGCTGCATGTTGTCGGCCAGCGGGTGCTCCCAGCTCTGCACCATGCCGCGCGCAAGCACATGTTCGTCGGCAAACACTTCGGCCAGGTTGTTGATCGGACCACCCGGCACCTTGGCGCTTTCCAGCGTCGCCAGCCAGTCGCTCTTGTTGCGCGTCTTCATGATGGCTTCGAGCTGGGGTACCAGTTCGGCACGGTGGCGCACGCGGTTCTGGTTCTGTGCAAAACGCGGGTCGGCGGCCAATTCGGGGCAGCCCGCCACTTGGCAGAATTTGACGAACTGGCTGTCGTTGCCCACGGCCAGAATGATGTATTGGAGCTGACCCTGGGCGTCGGGTGCCACTTCAAACACCTGGTAGGGCACGATGTTGACGTGGGCGTTGCCGGCGCGGTGCGGTACTTTGCCGTCGTCGCGCCCGCGCACCAGGTAGTTGGCGCCGAGGTTGGCCAGCATCGCGACCTGCGTGTCCAGCAGGGCCATGTCCACGTGCTGTCCTTCACCGGTGCGTTCGGCGTGGCGCAGCGCGGCCAGAATGGCGGTGGTGGCGTACATGCCGGTGAACAGGTCGGCCACGGCCACGCCCACTTTTTGCGGCCCGCCGCCGGGCAGATCGTCGCGTTCGCCGGTCACGCTCATCAGGCCGCCCATGCCCTGGATCGCGTAGTCGTAACCGGCGCGCTCCTTGTAGGGGCCGGTCTGGCCAAAGCCGGTGATGGAGCAGTACACCAGCTTGGGATTCAGCTTTTGCAACGTGGCGAAGTCCAGCCCGTAGCGGGCCATGTCGCCGACCTTGTAGTTCTCGACAAAGATGTCGCAGTGCTGCACCAGCTCGCGGATCAAGTCCTGCCCTTCGGCCTGGGCGATGTCGCAGGTGATGGAGCGTTTGTTGCGGTTCGCGCCCAAGTAATAGGCGGCTTCTGCGGTGTCGGAGCCGTCGCGCGAACGCAGGAAGGGCGGTCCCCAGCCGCGGGTGTCGTCGCCACCGGGGTGGCGCGGCCCGGTCGGGCGCTCCACCTTGATCACGTCGGCGCCGAGATCGGCCAGGGTCTGGGTGCACCAGGGGCCCGCCAGCACGCGGGAGAGATCGAGAATACGGATACCATCCAAAGCGTTCATGGGCCGATTGTGCGCGATTCCAAGCCGCCGGCGATCACATCCGAAAGAAGGGGACCGGGTTGAGCGACTTACCTGGGGCAGGGGGCCAGCGCCCCGTTTTGCCCGCCCGAGCCGCTGCGGTGCTGGCGTGTCTGGCCGCCCTGTGCACACTGGGCGCTTGCAGCCCGACCTACAACTGGCGCGAATGGCGCCAGGACGGCGCGCTCTTGCAGGCGCTCATGCCCTGCAAACCGGAGCAGGCCGATCGCAGCGTGCCCATGGGCGGCACGCAGGTGGTCTTGCACATGCACAGTTGCGAAGCAGGGGCTGTGCGTTTTGCCTTGGCCTGGGCCGATCTGGATGACGCGGCACGCGCGCCGCAAGCCCTGGCGGCTTGGCAGCTGGCCAGCTTGCGCAGCATCCGCGCCGAGTCCACGGGTACCAAGTCCCTCTCGTCCGAACCCGCGCTGGCGGTGAAAGGCGCGGACGCGGTACTGGAGACCGATGCCCAGGGGGTGGACCACCAGGGGCAGGGTGTGCATACCCGGGCCTTGTATTTCGCGCGCGGCCACCAGATTTACCAGGTCGCCGTCTATGGGGCACGTCTTCCCGTTGACGCCGTGACCCCGTTTTTTGAAGGTTTGCGTCTGCCATGACGCCCTTGCACCCGTTACCCGCCGTGCACCTTTGGGCTGGCCCTGCGCGCGTGTTGGTTGCACGGCGCCCATGCGTGCATATCTGGCATTTTTGGGCGCCCATGGCTGGTTGCGGCGCAGTCCGGGGGACTAAACTCGCGCTATGAACGGTATTTTCATCATTGCGCATGCGCCGCTGGCTTCTGCCTTGCGCCAGTGTGTGCTGCACGTGTTCCCCGACTGCGGAGACGCGGTCCAGGCGCTCGACGTGATGCCCAATATGCCGCCCGAGGAAACCCTGGCCCAGGCGCGCATCCTCATGCGCCAGTCGGGCATGCCCCAGACCTTGGTGGTCACCGACATGTTCGGTGCCACCCCGTGCAACGTGGCACAAAAATTGATCGATGGCGTGCACTCCAAGCTGATCGCCGGCGTCAATCTGCCCATGTTGCTGCGCACCGTTTCCTACCGCCACGAATCGCTGGAGGCCTTGATTTCGCGCGCCATGATTGGCGCCACGCAAGGCGTCATCCAGGTGGCGGTCACCGCTCCCCAGAACCAGGCCAGAAGAGCCCGCAATGATCAAGAACTCCGTGACCATCAGCAATAAGCTGGGACTGCATGCACGCGCTTCGGCTAAGCTCACCAAAATCGCCGGCAGCAGCGCCTGCGAAGTGTGGATGACGCGCGACGATCGCCGCATCAACGCCAAAAGCATCATGGGCGTCATGATGCTGGCGGCGGGCCTGGGCAGCGTGGTGGAAATCGAAACCAGCGGTCCCGACGAGCAGGCCACGATGGATGCGCTGCTGGCGCTCATCCACGACAAATTTGGCGAGGGCGAATGAGCCAGAGCCCGAGTACACAGGCAGCCTTCACTTCCCTGGGGCGTAGCGCCTCACGCGCAGCGACAAACGTGGGAGACATATAACTTGAGCTTCACCGTCCACGGTCTCGCGGTCTCCCGCGGCATTGCCATCGGCCGGGCCATCATCGTGGCGTCGAGCCGGGTTGACGTGGCCCACTATTTTGTCAAGGCCGAGCAGACGGAGGATGAGATCGAGCGCTTGCGCCAGGCGCGCAATGCCGTGGTCGAGGAAATCCTGCGGGTACAGAACAGCTTGCACGAGGCGGGCCCCAACGATGCCCACCCCGAACTCACGGCGTTGCTGGACGTGCACCTGATGCTGTTGCAAGACGAGCAGCTGATCGGTGGCGTCAAGCACTGGATCGTGGAGCGCCACTACAACGCCGAATGGGCGCTCACCGCGCAATTGGAGGTGATCGCGCGCCAGTTCGACGAGATGGAAGACCCGTACCTGCGCGAGCGCAAGGCGGATCTAGAGCAAGTGGTCGAGCGCATGCTGCGCTTCATGCGCGGCGTGGCGTCGGCGGTGGCCGCACCGGTGCCCACGCCCCTGGTCGACGGCGCGAAGGGCTCGGAGGGCGTGGACCCCGATGCGGAGGCGGCAGTACCGCTGGTGCTGGTGGCACACGATCTCTCACCCGCCGACATGCTGCAGTTCAAGCAAAGTGTGTTTGCGGGCTTCGTCACCGACGTGGGTGGCAAGACCAGCCACACCGCCATCGTCGCGCGCAGCATGGACATTCCGGCCGTGGTGGGTGCGCGCTCGGCCAGCCACCTTGTGCAGCAGGACGACTGGGTGATCATCGACGGCGAAGCCGGTGTGGTGGTGGTCGACCCCTCGCCCATTCTGCTGGCCGAATACGGCTTCAAACAACGCCAGGGCGAGGTCGAGCGCGAGCGGCTCTCGCGCCTGAAGAACACGCCCGCCGTCACGCTGGACGGGCAGAAGATCGAACTGCTGGCCAATATCGAACAACCCGAAGACACCGCTGGCGCGCTCAAGGCCGGCGCGGTGGGCGTGGGCCTGTTCCGCTCCGAATTTTTGTTCATGGGGCGCGAAGGCAAGCTGCCCGACGAAGAAGAGCAGTACCGGGCCTACAGCCAGGCGGTGGAGGGCATGCAGGGCTTGCCGGTGACCATCCGCACGGTGGACGTGGGCGCCGACAAACCGTTGGACCGTTCTGCCGGGCGCTCCGGTGAAGAAGGTCTCAACCCTTCGTTGGGTCTGCGCGCCATTCGCTGGAGCCTGGCCGAGCCGGCCATGTTCCTGGTGCAGTTGCGTGCCATTCTGCGTGCCGCCGCGCATGGGCCGATCAACCTGCTGATTCCGATGCTGGCTCACGCCAGCGAAATCCGCCAGACGCTGGCTTTGGTGGAGCGTGCGCGCGAACAGCTGCTGGCCAGCGGTGCCGAATTCGGGCCGGTGCGCCTGGGCGCGATGATTGAGATACCGGCGGCAGCGCTCACCATTCCGCTGTTTTTGCGCCACTTCGACTTTTTGTCGGTGGGCACCAACGACTTGATCCAGTACACCTTGGCGATCGACCGGGCCGACGAGGCCGTGGCCCATTTGTACGATCCGGTGCACCCGGCCGTGCTGCACTTGCTGGCCAGCACCATCAGCCAGTGCCGCGCATTGGGCAAGGGCGTGAGCGTGTGTGGCGAGATGGCGGGTGACGTGGCCATGACCCGCTTGCTCATCGGTCTGGGGCTGCGCAGCTTCTCCATGCATCCGTCGCAGATTCTGGCGGTCAAGCAGCAAATCTTGCGCTGCGACACCAGCCGCCTGCAGACCTGGGCGCAAAGTGTGCTGATCGCCGAAGACCCTGCGGCTTTGATGGCGGATTGACCGCCGTCGCACCCAGCGCTAGCGCTTCGTCTTCCATGTTGTTGCGCATCCACCACGCTGCCATCATCTGCTCGGACTACGGGCGCTCCAAACGGTTCTACACCGAGGTACTGGGGCTGCGGGTGATCGCCGAGCATTACCGCGCCGAGCGCCGCTCGTACAAGCTGGACCTGGCCTTGCCCGATGGTTCACAAATCGAGCTGTTTTCTTTTCCGGACGCACCGCCCAGGCCTTCCTACCCTGAAGCGCAAGGTCTGCGGCATCTGGCGTTTGAGGTGCAAGACGTGGTGCTGGCCCAGCGCGAACTGGAGGCGCGGGGTGTGGTGCTGGAGCCGGTGCGCTTGGATACCTACACCGGTCGGCGCTTCGTGTTTTTCGCCGACCCCGATGGTTTGCCGCTGGAGCTGTACGAAGCCGCAGCCCCTTCGGTTGTTGCGAAAGACTGCGGCTGAGCTTGGGTCAGCGCTTGCGCGTGGCCAACACCGCTGCGCCCACGATCAGGGCCGCCGCCAGACCCACCGATGCGGTGGGCGTTTCACCGCGCACCCACAGCAGGACCAGGGTGGACAGCAAAGGCGTGAGAAAACTCAGCACACCGATCTGACGCGCGTCGCCACGCTTGAGGGCCGCGTCCCAGAGGAAGAACGCGCCGCCCAGCGGTCCCAGGCCCAGCAAAGCGATGAGCCCGAGATCGCGCACGGACAGCGACACGGCGGGCTCCAGCCACCAATGGCAGAGCAACGAGAGCAGTCCCGAGACCAAGCAGAAGCTGCCGATGGCGGCGGTGGGAAAGGCGGGCAGGCGCTTGGTGAGCAGCGAATAACTGGCCCAGATGAAGGCCGAAGCCAAAGCGGGGATGTAGCCCCAGGCCCAAAGCGGTGCACCGGAAATGCCACCGGCCCGCCCACCCAGTATGGCCAAGGCCGCGCCGGCAAATCCGAGCAAGGCGGCCACCACGTGGCGCGCGGTGAGCGACACGCCCGGCAGAAACAACGGTGCCATCACCACGATGCCCAACGGCCAGAGGTAGTTGACCAGATTGGCCTGTACCGGTGGTGCGTGGCGCAAGGCCAGGAACAACAGCAAGTGAAATCCGAACAAGCCGTAGACACCGACCGCGAGCGTGCGGGGCGGTACCCGCCACCGGCGCAGGTCAAAGCGCGAGAGCGGCAAAGCGATCAGGCCACCGACCAGGAGCGCGCAGCCGGTGAGAAAAAACGGCGGTATGTGCGACAGCTGCACGCCCAAGGCGGCCAGGCTCGCCCACAGCGCGATGGCGCCCAGGGCCAACAGGTTGGCGCTCGTGCTTGCGCCATGAGCTCCGGGGGTGCGGTGGGTGTTGGATGGATGGGGGTGGCTGGATCGCATGGACCCCAGCGTAGCGCGCCCATCGTCGCGCAACAGGGGTCGGTCGTCGCGCAACGACGGTCTTGCCTGCTACCGCTGGTTGAAACGTTCGCGTTTGAGCGCAGCGGTCAGCGCAGAGGGCGAACGGTAGCCGGTGCGTCGGGCCGTCTCTGCCACCGACAGACCTTGTTGTCGCAGTTTTTGCGCCTGCAGCAGCCGCAGTTGGCGCAACCATTGCAAGGCGCTCAGGCCCAGTTCTTCGCGGGCCCGTGCCGCCAACTGCGACGGGCTCAGGTGGACCTGGGCGGCGAGGTCGGCCACTTGCAGCGGTGCTTGCCATTGGCCTTGCGCCCAGTGGCCCAGCGCCAGCCAGTCGATGCGCCGCCGCTGGGTGGTGGATGTGGCCACTGGCGCCCAGACCTCGCGCAGCAGCGACGGTCCCCAGAGTTGGGCTAGCGGTGCATCGGTGGCAGCGGCCAGGTATTGGGCGAGCGCCTGAAGCGCCGCAGGGCGGGCCGGTTCTGTGCACACACCCGCCCAGGCGGGGTCCTGTGTGTCCAGTACCAGGCAGCGCGCCCCCTGGCGGGCTTCAAAGTCGTGCCGTTCGCCAGCCGCCACCAAGCAAGCCTGGCCCGGGGCGATGCGCTGGCCGCGGCCCGCCACCTCCAGGTCCAGCCAGCCGTCGAGGCCGATCAGAATCTGTGCGTGCGGGTGGGCATGGCTGCCGTGCGCGGCACCATAGCAGCGCACCGACAGCGACGGGGCGCCCTCGGTCATGGTTTCAGACGGGGTTGCTGGCCGTTGCAGCGGCCGTCGCGCTCATCGCCAAATGGGCTTGCTCGTCCGCGTGGTACGAGCTGCGCACCATGGCGCCCACGGCGGCGTGGGAAAAGCCCATCTCGTAGGCCTTGGCTTCGAACATCTTGAAGGTGTCGGGGTGCACATAGCGGCGCACCGGCAGGTGGTGACCGCTGGGGGCGAGGTACTGGCCCAGGGTGAGCATCTCGATGTTGTGCGCGCGCATGTCGCGCATCACGTCCAGAATCTCGTCGTCGGTCTCGCCCAGACCCACCATCAGGCCGCTCTTGGTCGGCACGTGCGGGAACAAGGCCTTGAATTTTTTCAGCAGGTTGAGGCTGAACTGGTAGTCCGAACCGGGGCGCGCTTCTTTGTACAGGCGCGGGATGGTTTCGAGGTTGTGGTTCATCACGTCGGGCGGCGCGGCTTTCAGAATCTCCAGCGCGCGGTCGTCGCGGCCGCGGAAGTCGGGCACCAGCACCTCGATCTGCGTGTGTGGCGAGAGCGCGCGGGTCTGGCGGATGCAGTCCACAAAATGACCGGCACCGCCGTCGCGCAGATCGTCGCGGTCCACGCTGGTGATGACCACGTATTTCAGCTTCAGCTGGGCGATGGTCTTGGCCAGGTTGAGCGGTTCGTCCACGTCCAACGGGTCGGGGCGGCCATGGCCCACGTCGCAGAACGGGCAGCGCCGGGTGCACTTGTCGCCCATGATCATGAAGGTGGCCGTGCCCTTGCCGAAACATTCACCGATGTTGGGGCAGCTCGCTTCTTCGCACACCGTCACCAGTTTGTTGCTGCGCAGAATGTCCTTGATCTCGTAGAAGCGCGTCGTCGGGGAGCCCGCTTTCACGCGGATCCATTCGGGCTTTTTCAGCACTTCGGCCGGCACGATCTTGATCGGGATGCGCGCGGTCTTGGCCTGGCTCTTTTGCTTTTGCGTGGCGTCGTAAGTGGCGGCGGGCTGCGCATCCCGCACCGTGAGGGCGGGGCTGGGTGCGTCGGGCGTGCTGGATGTGCTCATGTGGTGTCCGTTTTGTCGGAGGCTAAAGACAGGCCCGGCCCGAACGGGGAAACAGGGGTCTGGATTCAGGGGGCCAGCAGTGCGTTCAGCCGTTGGCCGAGCGCCGCTGCCGCTTCGTCCCATGAAACCGCTACCCCGATTGTAGAAAGGTCCACGGTTTTCAAACCAGAGTAGCCGCAGGGGTTGATGCGCTCGAAGGGTTGCAGGTCCATGGACACGTTCAGCGCCACACCGTGGTAGGTGCAGTGGCGGCTCACTTTGATGCCCAGTGCCGCGATCTTGCCCAGGCCTTCAAAGTCGGGTTCGGGCGTCTTGGCGCCGGGCTGCATCTTCTGCGGGCGCTGGGGCAGCAAGGCGTGGCTGGCGGGGTCGTCCAGGCGCACATAAATGCCTGGCGCACCTGCCACACGGTGGCCGGTCACTCCAAAATGCGCCAAGCTGCGGATCACCGCTTCTTCGATGCGGTAGACGTATTCCTTGACGAAATAGCCCGCGCGCTGCAAGTCGATCAGCGGGTACGCGACCACCTGCCCCGGGCCGTGGTACGTGACCTGACCGCCCCGGTTGGTCTGCACCACCGGAATATCGCCAGGCGCCAGCAGATGGTCTTCGCGGCCCGCCAGCCCCTGGGTGAACACGGGCGGGTGCTCGCAGACCCAGAGCTCGT